>NZ_RZRO01000033.1:0-56117 GCF_003997975.1 Mesorhizobium sp. M7A.F.Ca.US.005.03.1.1 | reverse complement strand
CTACTCCCCTACTCCCCTACTCCCCCTAGAGATCATTGCTCTGCGGCAAAATCACCAAATCCCTTATCGTCACATTGCGCGGCCGGGTCAGCATGAACATCACGGCTTCGGCCACTTCGCGTGGCTGCATCAGGCCGCCGGCGGCGAGTTCCTCTTCGAGCTTGGCCTTCGGCCAGTCGTCGACCAGTGCCGTCACCACCGGGCCGGGCGCCACGGCGCCGACGCGCAGGCCGTGCTTGGCGACCTGCCGGCGCACCGTGTGGACGAAGGCCTGCACGGCGTGCTTGGAGGCCGTGTAGATCGGTTCCCATACCACCGGAACCAGACCGGCGATCGAACTGGTGACGATGATGTCGCCGGTCTTGCGTTCGATCATGTGCGGCAGCACTGCCTGGATCGAGCGGAAGCAGGCATTGATGTTGAGGTTGAGCATACGGTCCCAGACGTCGGGATCGCCGGTCGCCACCTCGCCGCCGACATAGGCGCCGGCATTGGCATGGAAGATGTCGAGTTGGCCGGCCTTCTCCAGGATTTGCGGCATCATGGTGGCGACGCTTGCCGGCTGCATCAGGTCGATCACCAGCGGGATCGCTTTGGGGCCGAGTTCGGCGCACAGTTTGTTCAGCGTCGCCTCGGCGCGGTCGACCAGCACCACGGTGGCGCCGGCCGCCAGCATATGCCTGGCGCATTCGAGGCCGATGCCTGACGCGGCACCGGTGACGGCGGCAACTTTTCCGGACAGTTCTTGGCTCATGTCTTGCTTCCTGTTGATGGGTTCAGGCCCGGCCATGCGAGACACGCGAGCGGCGTGCCAGCGAGTCGACGATGACCGCGATGGCAAGCACGGCGCCGGTGATCATGTACCGAAGCGACGAGGACAGATCGAGCAGCGTCAGGCCGCTGGCGATCGACTGGATGACGATGATGCCGAGCAGTGCCGAATAGGCGCTGCCCCTGCCGCCGAACAGGCTGGTGCCGCCTATGACGGCCGCTGCGATGGCGTTGAGGTTGACGTCGCCCGTGCCGGCCTGCTGGCTGGCCGAGGCCAGGCGGGCCGCCGACAGCACGCCGCCGAAAGCCGCCAGCATCGAGCACAGCACGAAGGCGCTGGAATAGATCAGCCGCACATTGATGCCGGCGCGCCGCGCCGCCTCGCGGTTGCCGCCGACCGCCGACATAGAGCGGCCCCATTTGGTCCGCGTCAGCGCGTAGTGCATCGATATGACCAGGCCGACGAACAGGCCGAACATCCACGGAATGCCGCGCGCCTGATTGAGATAGAAGACGATGAGCTCGAGAATGACCGTAATCACCACCGCGCGCGTGACGAGCCCGCCGGTCGACGGCGCCGACAGGTTCGCTGCGCGGCGGCGCGCGACGGTGCGCAGGCCGGTGATCAGCATGACGATGCCCGGCACGGCCGCCAGAGCGAACGAGACGAGTTTGGGCATCATCAGCAACTGGCCGAAATTCACCAGGTTCGAGCCGTAGGGCAGGTTGATCGAGCCGGTCGAGCCGAGGATGTAGAGCTGCAGGCCAAGCACCGCCAGCAAGCCGGCCAGCGTCGAGACGAAGCTCGGCATGCCGAGCCGGTTGAACAGCAGCGCATAGAGGGCGCCGATGAAGCCGCCGACGGCAACAGCGGCCAGAATCGCGAGCGCCACCGGCCAGCCCTGGTTGACCCACAGCGTGCCGACCATGGCCGAGGCAAAGCCGCTGATCGAACCGACCGACAGGTCGATCTCGCCGACCATCAAAACGCAGACGATGCCGAGCGCGATGACGCCGACGGTGGAGCAATCGAACAGCAGATTGACCAGATTGCTGCTCGACAGGAAGATCGGGTTGATGCTGGCGAACACCGTCCAGATGATGACCAGCCCGACAATCACTGGCAGCGAGCCGAGATCGCCCGAGCGGACCCGGTCGAAGAACCGGCGGATGGCGCCGCCGATCCCCGCCTCGTGCTTGACGCGCACATCGGCGCGGTCGAGCTGCGGCGGCACGGGGGCAGCCTGTTCGGCTTCGCGGCTCATGGGCGTGGCTCCTGGGTCTGGTCTTGCCTGGCCTGCCTGCGCTCGGCGCGCCGCGACACCGAATTGTTCGAAGCGCCGGTGATGGCGCTGACCAGTTCCTGGTTCGAGGCATCGGGCGAGAAGATGCCGTTGTTGCGGCCAAGCCGCAGCACGACGATGCGGTCGGCGACGGCGCGCACGTCTTCCATGTTGTGGCTGATGATGACGACGCCGAGGCCGCGGTCGCGCACCCGCTCGATCAAATTGAGCACTTCCGCCGTCTGCGCCACGCCAAGCGCTGCCGTCGGCTCGTCGAGCAGGATGAGCTTGGGTTCGAGCAGCAGCGAGCGCGCGATCGCCACCGTCTGGCGCTGGCCGCCCGACAGTGAAGCGACCACTTCGCGGACACTCGGGATGCGCGCCGAAAGCTCGTTGAGCAGCGTCCAGGCGCGCACTTCCATCGCCACCTCGTCCAGCCGCAGCGGGCTGAGTTCGCGGCCAAGGAAGATGTTGGCGACGATGTCGAGGTTCTCGCACAGCGCCAGGTCCTGGAACACGGTGGCGATACCGAGCGTCAGCGCGGCACTCGGATCGGCAAGCGTCACCGGCTTGCCGCGAAAACTGATCGTGCCTGAGCTCGGCTGATGCACGCCGGCCAGGATCTTGACCAGGGTCGACTTGCCGGCGCCATTGTCGCCGACCAGCGCCACCACTTCGCCTGCATGAACATCGAGATCGATGTCGGTGAGCGCCGAAACGGCGCCGAAATTCTTCGAAACGCCGCGCAGGCTGAGCACCAGCTCGCCTGCCGGAACCGGTTCGTCCGAGGTATCGGTCATGCCAGGAAGCCTTTCAAAACCGGTTCAAAAATTTCGCATGAGCGCTGCCTGGCCACCGCGCGGGTGGCCAGGCAGCGGAGCGGGCAAGGGTCGCGGTCAGTTCCCGATGCCCAGCTTCTTGCAGCCTTCCGCGTAACGATCGACGCAGAGCTCGGCCGCGGTGTTGATCTTCTTGTCGATGATCTCGGCCTTCAGGTTTTCCTGCGTCACAACAGCCGGCGTGAACAGCTGCGAGGGCGTATCGTACAGCGTCATCTCGGCCTTAGGCGTCTCGCCAGAAAGTAGCTTGATGGCGATGTTGGCGGCGGCCGCCGCCACGATCTCGCTCGGCTTGGAGATGGTGTTGTACTGGTCGCCGGCGATGATCAGCTGCAAGGCTGCGATGGTCGCGTCATTGCCGGTCACCGGCGGCACCGGATCGACGCCGGCCGCCTTGAAGGCCGCGATGGCGCCGCCACCGGTGCCGTCATTGGCGGCAACCACGCCGAGGATTTTCGGGCCGAAGCGGGTGATCTGGCCGCCGGCCCATTGCTGCGCCTTCGGCGGCGCCCATTCCGGCGTGTCGTATTCGGCCAGGATCTTGTAGCCGCTGTTGTCGAGGCCGGCATGGATGCCCTTCTTGATCAGGCCGGCCGCCGCGTCGGTCGGCGAACCGTTGATCTGTAAAACGCCGCCGGTGGCCGGATCGACCTTCAGCGCCTTCAGGTGCTCGACCAGCGAATCGGCGATGGCCTTGCCGATGCCTTCATTGTTGAACGAGACATAGAAGTCGGCCGGCGCTGTCGGGATTGGCCGGTCATAGGCTATGACCTTGATGCCCTGGCTCTGCGCCAGCTTGACCAGCGAGGCGGCGGCGGTCGAGTCGACGGGGTCGAGCACAATCGCCTTGGCGCCCTGCGAGATCACCGAGTTGAACTGCTGCTGCTGGCGCGAGGCGTCGGCATCGGCGTTCTGGTAGAGCACCTTGCAGCCCGGGCATAGCTTCTTCATCTCGGCGGCGAAGCCGGGATAATCATGCTGTTCGTAACGGGTCGAGGCCTGATCAGGCATCAGGAAGGCGACGGTGGCGTCGGTGACTTCGGCTGCCTTGGCGATAGCGGCGGTGCCTGCCAGCAGCGACAGCGCAAGCGCTGCCATGCCGGCGGACTTGCCAGTGGACTTCAATGAAATTGAAAGTTTGGTCATTCGGTCTTCTCCGTTTCTGGATATGTTGTAAGAAGGTCGTTGACTGCTTTGGTGGTCTGAAGACACCCATCCACCCTCGCCCCAACTGCAGGGGAACCAGGGTCCGGCGCTGGACTTTCGAGCCGCGCCGACGTCCTCCGCCGACGGAGGAATTCGAGACAAGCGTTCCCCATCGCGAACCGCTCAACGCGGCTCACGTCCGTCATGCAAAAGAAAAATCCTCCCTTGGTTCCTCCCTGGCTCCTCCGTTAAGCGGCTTTTCCCGCGTTGATGTTGTCGGCCAGCAGGCGCCTGAAGCGCGAGGGCGGCATGCCCTTCTCCGCCAGGAACTGCCGGTTGAAATTGGACAGGTTGTTGAAGCCGACCTCGTAGCAGATGTCGGTGATCGAGGCCTGCTCGTCGCTCATCAGGATCTGGCAGGCGAGATTGATGCGCAGCCGCTTGACGTACTGCACCAGCGACATGCCGGTGTGGCGGCGAAACGAGCGCGAGAAGGCCCCGGTCGACTGGCCGGCGATGGCGGCGAGATCCGCCTCGTCGAACAGCTGCGTCAGGTTCTCCCTGATATAGGCGAGCGCCTTGTTCATGCCGGCGGTCATGTAGCCCGACGGATCGGGCCGATAGCTGGCGCTGGCCAGCAGCTGGAATTCCTGGGCGCGGCTTAGCAGGCCGGCGATCATCATGAACAGCTCGATGCGGCGCACGCCCTGCGCCTGCATCATCTCTTCCATCAATGGCGCCAGCGCCTTGCTGGTGCGGTTGGAAAACAGCACGCCGCGCCGCGACGCCTCGAGCAGAGCCGCAAGCCCCGCCAGCTCCGGCAGCACATGCATGGCATCGCCGATGAAACTTTCGGAAAACTGAATGATGCGGCCGCGCAGCGGGATCGAGCTGTCCTTGGGGATGTCGCTGACCCAATTGTGCGGCAGGTTCGGCCCCGTCAGCACCAGATTGCCCGGCTCGAACTCGCCGATGAAGTCGCCGACGAAATAGCGGCCGTTGGTGAAGATTACCTGATGCAGTTCATATTCTGGATGGAAGTGCCAGCGCACCGTATGGAAGGGGTAGCCATGCGACCACGCCTTGAAGGACTCCCCGCGTCGTATCTGGACAACTTCCAGGTCCGGTTCCATGTCCGTTTCCTCCCGGCCGGCACGGATATTTGCCGCGTTCGGCCCAATTCCCTAAACCGGCCGAATTGGTTTCGGCTCTGCATTTCAAGAGCCACGGTACCGGCTCATGACAACAGGCGCCACCACGATTCAAGACAATGGATGATACTTTTTTAACCGGAAGGGCGCGCTCAGAGGCGCTATTCGGGCAGAACAGGTCAGTCTTGCTGACGCGTTCGCTCGACTGACCAACGAGAACACTACCGCCCGAAACGGAATTCCAACGTGTCCGGTGGGCGCCTGGCCTATCGCAAGAACAGCGTGTTCAGGCGCTGATGCAGCGCCGTCATCGTAGTTCAGCTGGTGCGCAGCGCACCACCCGCCGCCGTCGCGAGCGGCGTAACCATGTCAGGCACCAGTATGTCGTGGCGGCGCGCGAAGCTGACCAGCGTGGCCCGCACCGTCTCCGGATCGATTTCGCCGACGATGCCCGCCTTGCAAGCGTTGAGTGCGATGGCATGGGCGCCGTTGCGGCCGGCGCTCGGCCAGTCCTGCAGCAGTGCATAGGCTTCCATCACGCTGTCGATCTTCCTCGGAAAGCCCATTCCGACCAGAAGTGTGACCGGTTCCTCGAATTGCCCGCGATTCATGGCTTGTGCCTCCTCTCGATTGTTCAGGGCCTGCGGCGGGCCGAACACCGGGAAGCACGGCCCGCCGCGGATAGGTGAAGGGACTGGCCGATTTCCGTTCAGCCGCTGCCGGCGGATACCTCGGATGTTGCCGACACTTGCTGCGCTGCGAGGAACATCAGTGCCGACGCCGCGGTTCGCCGGTTCCAGCCGGCGGCTTCAGCCATGTCGAGCAGCCCTGCCAGCAGCGGCTTCAGCACGTTCCTGCATTCTGTTTCATAGGCCAGGAATTCCTTCGCTTGATGCGTAGGAGCCGGTACGGATCCGAGGCCAGCCATTGCATCCATCTTTACCTCCACTCTCTCTTCGACTGACGCCCGCTCCCCGCCAGGGGAGCGGGCGGATTGGGCCGCGACTTCAGAAGTCCATGCCGGCGCCGGCGGGCATTGCCGGGGCGGCGGCTTCCTTCTTCGGCTTCTCGGCCACCATGGCCTCCGTGGTCACCAGCAGGCCGGCGACCGATGCCGCGTCCTGGAGGGCGGTGCGCACCACCTTGGCCGGGTCGATAACGCCCTGGCCGAAGAGATCGCCGAATTCATTGGTCTGGGCGTTCCAGCCCCAACCGAATTCGCTTTTCTCGCGCAGCTTGCCGACAATGATCGAGCCTTCGGCGCCGGCATTCTCGGCGATCTGCCGGACCGGCGTTTCGATGGCACGGCGCACGATATCGACACCTGTCCTCTGGTCCGCATTGTCGGTCTGCACGGTATCGAGCGCCTTGGCCGCCCGCAGCAAGGCGACGCCGCCGCCGGGCAGCACGCCCTCCTCGACGGCCGCGCGGGTTGCATGCAGTGCGTCGTCGACACGGTCCTTGCGCTCCTTGACCTCGACCTCGGTCGAGCCACCGACCCGGATCACCGCAACGCCGCCTGCAAGCTTGGCCAGCCGCTCCTGCAGCTTCTCGCGGTCATAGTCGGAGGTGGTCTCCTCGATCTGCGCCTTGATCTGTGCGACACGGCCCTGGATCTCTTCCTTGCGGCCGACACCATCGACGATGGTGGTGTTTTCCTTCTCGATCACCACCTTCTTGGCGCGGCCCAGCATCTGCAGCGTTACGTTTTCCAGTTTGATGCCGAGATCTTCCGAGATCGCGGTGCCGCCGGTGAGAATGGCGATGTCCTCCAGCATGGCCTTGCGGCGGTCGCCGAAGCCCGGCGCCTTGACGGCCGCGACCTTGAGGCCGCCGCGCAGCTTGTTGACGACCAGCGTGGCAAGCGCCTCGCCCTCCACATCCTCGGCGATGATCAGGAGCGGCTTGCCAGACTGCACCACGGCTTCGAGCACGGGCAGCATCGCTTGCAGATTGGAGAGTTTCTTCTCGTGGATCAGCACATAGGGCTCGTCGAGCTCCACGCGCATCTTGTCCTGGTTGGTGATGAAATAGGGCGAGAGGTAGCCGCGATCGAACTGCATGCCTTCCACGACTTCGAGCTCGGTCTCGGCGGTCTTGGCCTCCTCCACCGTGATGACGCCTTCATTGCCGACCTTCTCCATCGCCTCAGCGAGGAAGCGGCCGATTTCGGCATCGCCATTGGCGGAGATGGTCCCGACCTGCGCGATCTCGTCGTTTCGGGTGACCTTGCGGGCATTGGTCTTCAGTTCGGCGACCACCGCTTCGACCGCCTTGTCGATGCCGCGCTTCAGATCCATCGGGTTCATACCCGAGGCAACCGCCTTGGCCCCTTCCCTGACGATCGCCTGTGCAAGCACCGTTGCGGTCGTCGTGCCGTCGCCGGCAAGGTCGTTGGTCTTGGAGGCCACCTCACGCACCATCTGGGCGCCCATGTTCTCGAACTTGTCCTCCAGTTCGATCTCCTTGGCGACGGTGACGCCGTCCTTGGTGATGCGCGGCGCGCCGAACGACTTGTCGATGACCACATTGCGCCCCTTGGGACCGAGCGTCACCTTCACCGCATTGGCAAGGATGTCGACGCCGCGCAGCATCTTCTCGCGCGCTTCGGTATGGAATTTCACTTCTTTGGCAGCCATTGGATCACTCCTTTATCTAGGCAGCATTCGTTGACTGGTTGGATACAAGAAGCCGTCAGGCGGCCTTCTTCACTTCGGCGATCTCATCGATGATCCCCATCACGTCGCTCTCCTTCATGATGAGCAGGTCCTCGCCGTCGAGTTTGATCTCGGTGCCGGACCATTTGCCGAACAGGATGCGGTCGCCGACCTTGACATCGAGTTCGACAAGCTTGCCGCTGTCGTCGCGGGCGCCGGGACCGACGGCGAGCACTTCGCCTTCCTGCGGTTTTTCCTTTGCGGTATCGGGGATGATGATGCCGCCGGAGGTCTTCTCCTCGGCTTCAAGGCGGCGGACCAGAATACGGTCATGCAATGGACGGAACGCCATGTCGTTCTCCTCGTGGACAAACAGGTTTTGAGGTTCCTCCGCACCGAACCGGCAATATCGGACCGGTGCGGAACGCCGCGACCCTTCGTCAGGCATCGCGGCGCATATCGAGCTAGTTTTGCCGTTTTTCGGTTTCAAGAGACCAGCGCAAAAATTTTTATACTCGACAAGAAAGAGCGCCAAGGCACTGTTATGGCGTGGCTATTTTCGGAACCCGCGAGCTTCTCGCGGCGTTGTTTGAAGAGGGTCGACAGAACCGATCGGCCCGGCCCGGCATTGGGCGGGTTCGACACAAATGCCCGCCGGCTGGATGCCTCAGCGGAGAAGGAGAAAGACATGGCCGATACGGTCAGCAACGAATTCCGCCTGCAAATGGAAGGTTATGGCCTGACGACGGCCGAAATCCACTATTACCTGCCCGATCATCCAAGCCTGCTTCAGCTCTATGTCTGGCAGGACTATGATCTCGCTCCGGCCTTTCCCGAACTCAAGGGTTTTCTCCAATATTGGGAGCGCGAACTCGATGGTCCGCTCCATTCGGTTCGCGTTGCTCATCACCGGCTCATCCAGCCTTCGGAATGGCGGGCCGTCGAGGGCATAATCACGGTCCACTAGCGTCTTTGCGACGGCCTCCGCTACGTAGGGAATCACGACATTGGGGCAGGCTCCCGCCGGCCCCACGCAGCGCGACAGCCAACAACCTCCACTCCAAGATTTCCAATTTCCGTATTGTAAAACGATCGCGCCGCGCTAGCCTGAAATCAGATGCGAGGCGGGGAAGAGGAATGGAGCTCCAACTCAACGGCAAGGTGGCGCTGGTCACCGGCTCGACGCAAGGCATTGGCCGCGCCATCGCCGAGACGCTGGCGCGCTGCGGCGCCGGCGGCCTGCTCGTCACCGGGCGCGAGAAGACGCGCGGCGATGCCGTTGCGGAAGAGCTTTCGCGGCTCGGCACGCCGACGGTTTTCGTCGCCGCCGACCTCGCCGACCCGGCAGCCCCTGCCCTTTTGGCGCAAGCCTGCATCGAGCGCTTCGGCCGCATCGATGCGCTGGTCAACGCCGCAGGACTGACCGACCGGGCCTCCTTCGTCGATGCCGATCTCGACGGCTGGGCCTCGCTGTTCGCGGTCAACGCGCGGGCGCCGTTCTTCCTCATGCAGGCGGCCATCGCCGACATGAAGAAGCGCGGAGAGCGCGGCGCCATCGTCAACATCCTGTCGATCAACGCCCATTGCGGCTCGCCGGAGCTCGCCGTCTATTCCGCAAGCAAGGGCGCGCTGGCCACGCTGACCAAAAACGCCGCCAACGCCCATCGCTTCGATCGCATCCGCGTCAACGGCATCAATGTCGGCTGGACCGACACGCCGGCCGAACGCGTCATGCAGGCCGACACGCTGGGCAACGGGCCGGGCTGGCTCGATGCCGCCAACGCCTCGCAACCCTTCGGCCGCCTGTTCTCGACCAGCGATATCGCCAACCTCGCCGTCTTCCTGCTTTCGGATGCTGCCGGGCCGATGACCGGCACGCTCGTCGACCAGGAACAGTGGGTGATTGGGGCGAACCGGTGAGCGCCATCGAAACGCAAGCGCCTGCATGACGCATCTCGCCGTCGGCGATTTCACGGTTGCCATCAGAAATTTGTCGCGATGACGGTGACTGAAAAGCCTATCGCATCATTCGCTCAAAGCACCCGCGCCGCCTCACAGTGCCAGGCTTCCCTGCTCCACCTCCTCGGCATTCGGATCTCCCGGTGCGGTGGCCCAGGCCAATTCGACCAGTGTCACGGTGCGCCGGCCTGTCCCGTCGAGCTGGCAGACGATGAGGCCCTGCTCCTCGATATAGGTCAACAGGCGCCGGGCGCGGCGCAGCGAGTGCGAGCCGTAGGCGCGGGCGATCGCGGCGTCGCTCGGGCAAGGCCAGCCCTCCTTCGCCGCGCGGGCAATCATCATGAACACGCCCTGCATGTCGTCGGGCAGCAGCGACGCGCGGACGGAAACGTCCCGCCATGCGTCGTCCTGCGTCGTCTCTGACCCAAGGCCGGCCCGGGCGCGCGTCAGCATGCGGCGGAACTCCGGCAGGTCGGGCACGACCGAGGCCAGGCCTTCGATGCGGCAGCGGACCACGAACTCCTGATAGAGTACCCCGATTACGCGAAAACCGGCGTCGGGCTGCGCCAGGATGGCGCGCAGCACGCGGTCCACGCGCTCGCGGCGCTCGGCCAGATCCTCGGCGCTGACTTGCGGCTCCGCCGGTTCGGGGCGGATTTCCAAGGCCGCCGACTTCGCCGCCATCAACTGGTCGAGCAGGTCCGGCGACGCCGGGCGGCGCGGCGTGCGCACCGTTTCGGGCGGCGGCGCCGCCAGGATGATCGCGCGTGCATCCTCGAGTGCTGCTTCCGGCATCGCCATCAGCCGCGGCGTTCCGTTGCGCGGGCTCGTATCCGTCGGGCCGATGCGCAGGCCCAGCGGACGGCGCGACAGCGCCGGGCCGAGCGCCATGAACTGCCCGCGTTCCAGATCGCGAAACGCCTCCGCCTGGCGCCGCTCCATGCCCAGAAGGTCGGCGGCACGCGCCATGTCGATATCGAGGAAGGTGCGGCCCATGAGGAAGTTGGACGCCTCGGCGGCGACGTTCTTGGCGAGCTTTGCCAGCCGCTGGGTGGCGATGATGCCGGCCAGCCCGCGCTTTCGGCCACGGCACATCAAATTGGTCATCGCGCCGAGCGAGAGCTTTCGCGCCTCGTCGGAAACCTCGCCGGCCACCGCCGGCGCGAACAGCTGCGCCTCGTCCACCACCACCAGCATCGGGTACCAGTGGTCACGGGCGACCTCGAACAGCCCGCCGAGGAAGGCGGCGGCACGCCGCATCTGGTTCTCGGCGTCGAGCCCTTCGAGATTGAGCACGGTGGAGACGCGATGCATGCGCGCCCGCTCGCCTGCCGCCTGCAGGCCGCGCTCGGTATGCTGCTCGGCATCGATCACCAGATGGCCGTAACGGTCGCCCAGCGAAACGAAGTCGCCCTCGGGATCGATGATGGTCTGCTGCACCCAGGGCGCGCTCTGCTCCAGCAGGCGCCGCAGCAGATGCGACTTGCCGGAGCCCGAATTGCCCTGCACCAAAAGGCGCGTCGCGAGCAGTTCCTCGAGATCCAGCTTCGCCGGGGCGCCTGCGGTCGTCTGTCCCATCTCGATCGCAACGGTCATCTCGACTCAGGCGCTCCTTTCGCAGACGGGCTTATCAACTGGGTCACGGCCCGTCGAGCGTGCATGACCGCCCGCGGCGTGTTGCGCACAACTGTGCAGGCACCGTCTGGAGGGGTCATCAGCCGATGCCTGGCGCAAACTTTGGGTTGACCCCTTCGGACCACGAGGCGACACTCCTCCCAACGCTACGAGTGCGAGGAGGAATGCGATGGACGAGCCCGAACGGTGGCGCCACATGTCGACGGCGCCGAAGGACGGCAGCCGCATCCTGGTCACTGTGCGTCCGTCCGAGCAGGGACCGGCGGAAGTCGACCTTGCCTATTGGTCGCGTGCCGACCAGTTCGCCTCGGAAGGCTGGCGCGCGTCGGACTCTTCGCCCGGGCGCGTCATCGAATACGCCGACCCGGAACTGAAATGCTGGATGCCGCTGCCCACCGCCAACCTTAGCCGCGCGTCGATGCCGGCGCCCTGGGAAGGTGAAGACGCCCAGCAGTTGGATGGGTCCGGGATTTGAGGGGCGCAAGAAATTGGCGAAAGCCGCAAAGCTGCCAATCTCCCCCCTCGTGGGGGAGATTAGCAGTTTCGTTGCCAGCTCGTTAAAACTTACCTCTCAGAACAGGAACGCGGCTGTGGCGGGGTTGGGTCCGTTGCGGCCCTCGGGCGAATCCATGCCGCGGATCGTCTGCAGGTCCTGCGCATCCAGTTCGAAATCGAAGACATCGAAATTGGCGGCGATGCGATCCCTGCGGATCGACTTTGGAATGACGATCAGCCCCTCCTGGAGATGCCAGCGGATGATCGCCTGTGCGACGGACTTGCCATGTTTTTTGGCGATGCCTGCAATGGTCGGATCGCCGAGCAGCCGGCCGCTGCCCAGAGGGCTCCAGCTTTCGATACGGATGTCGTGCTTGGCATGAAAGTCCCTGACACCGCGCTGCTGGAACTGGGGATGCAGCTCGATCTGGTTGACGACGGGCGTCACACCGGTCTCGCCGATGATCCGCTCCAGATGGTCCTGGTTGAAGTTCGAAACGCCGATCGATTTGATGCGGCCGGCCTGCCTGAGTTCGACCAGCGTCTTCCAGGCCTCGACATATTTGTCCTGGCTGGGCACAGGCCAGTGGATCAGGAACAGGTCGATCTGTTCGACGCCGAGCTTCTCCATCGTCTCGTCGAAGGCGCGCAAGGCCGCATCGCGCTGGTGCGCGCCGTTGCGCAGTTTCGAGGTGATGAACAGCTCAGCCCGCGGCACGCCGGCACTGCGGATCGCCTCTCCGACCCCTTCCTCGTTCTGATAGCCTTCGGCGGTGTCGATCAGGCGATAGCCGGCCTCGATGCCCCAACCCACCACGTCGGCGGTGATGTCCTGGTCGACCTGCCACACACCGAGGCCGAGTTGGGGAATGGCGGAGCCGTCGTTCAATGCAATCTGTTCGGGCATGATGGGCTGTTCAGGCATGAGGGATCCTTTGCAAAGCTGGGCCGGGCGTCCGCCCGGCGCACAGCCTATCTAGGTCCGACAAGGGGCAACGGCCAGCCGACAGCGGACAAATTGCCGTGTGAAGTGCGCCTGCAAGTGTGACTTCGGCGTCGGCCGCATCCTCACCGCGGCCGGCGCACCGCCCGCACCACCCCGGCGGATGTGCTGCCGCAATAAAGGCGGTCGCCGCCATCGGATTCCAGCCCCGACACGCCCATCCCGGCCGGCATGTCGAGCTTCTCCAGAACCTTGCCTGATTTCGGGTCGACGCGGCGCAGGTCGCTCTGGTCGCCTTCCCAGGTGGCGTGCCACAGCTCGCCCTCGACCCATGTCACCCCGGTGACGAAGCGGTTGGATTCGATGGTGCGCAGGATCGCACCGGTTTCCGGGTCGACCTGGTGGATCTTGCGTTCGCGGTATTGTCCCACCCAGAGCGTTCCTTCGGCCCAGGTCAGCCCGGAATCGCCGCCACCACCGGGCGCCGGAATAGTCGCCAACACCTGGCCGGTATCAGGGTCGATCTTCTGTATCAGGTCGTTGGCAAGCTGGAAGAAATGCTGGCCGTCCCAGGCGGTGCCGGCATGCGCCGCGACATCGATCGAGCGCAGGTTCTGCCCGCTCTCCGGATCGAAGGCGTTCAGCTTCTCGCCCGAGGCAAACCAGACATTGCTGCCGTCAAAGCTCACCCCATGCACCCTCTCCACATCGGCAAAGGGTCCGTATTCGCGCAGGATTTCGGCCGTTGACTGTTTCATGTCCTTGTCCTCATTGAGATCCGATGTCACTTCCTAACCGTTCGGCAGCGGGGCCGGGAGTAACAAGGTGGTCGTGAATCCCACCAGTGGAGGCGTCATCCAGCGGCGCGCCCGGCCGTGACCGAAAAACTGCACCTTGCCGGCCTCGCCAAGCTGCTCCAACGCCCGCTGCACGCTGCGCTGCCCGGTGCCAAGCGCCAGCGCCAACGCCGAACTCGCCCAGGATTCACCGTCGGCAAGGAAAGCCAGCACCGCCGCGTGCCGCTCCTCGATCGGCCGCGCCAGCACCAGCACCTCGCGTGCCTGGCGCGGCGCCAGCGCGAAGCCCTGGCTGGTGGCGCCGATGTCGGCCAGGCTCCGCAATTCGGTGCGCAGCCGACCGATCTCGACCCGCAGCCGCGCCCGATGCGATTCATCGGCGTGCCTGCCGCCGAAGGCTTGCGCGATCAGCGTCGCCCTGGACACATCGCCTGGCCACGCTTCGGCGAGCGTACGGGCCAGCGCGAACAGAACCGGGCGCGTGGCCAGCGAGACCGTTTTCTCCTGTTGGCGCACGACATATCGGAAATTATCGACCAGCAGCGCCGGCGACGCCTGCAACGCCTCGACGTCCTCAAGCAGCAACGGGCGCTGCTCGCCAGCCGCGATCAGCCGTGCCGCCGGCGTGTCCAGCGCCAGGAATGCGCGGTCGACTTCAGCGATGAGCCCCGCAATGCCGGCCTGGCGGGCGGCGTGGCGTGCCCACTCCAACGCCCTGCGCGCCGGCTTCGTCTTGAGGCGCCGCATCGCGATGCCGGCGACGGCCAGTTCGTGGGCGGCGCGCGAGGCCGGCGGAAGCGGTGCCGGGTCGAGCCCCGCCAGCACGTCTTCGGCCTCGTCGAGACGGCCGATCAATAGCAGGCGCCGCACCTTGAGGTGGCCGGCATGCGCTGCGTTCAGCCGGTCGCCACGCTTTTCCAGCGTCGCCCGCGCCGCATCTAAAGCCTTGGCCGGCCAGCCGAGATCCCGCGAGACCAGCGCGATCTCGGCCTCGGCAACGACGCATCTGGCACGCGCTACCGCCTCTTTCGGGCCGAAGCCGCGCGCGGCACGCCGCAGCAGCGCCTTGGCGCGATCGAGATCGCCGAGCTGCGCCATGGCAATGCCGCGCAGCGCCAGCGCCGGCGGGTCTTCGCGCAAGGCGACGCGATCCAGCGCGCCGAGCGGGTCGCCTCCGGCCAGTGCCAGCGCAGCCGCGGTGATCAGCGAATCCATTCAAATCCCGTCACACTTGTAACTCCCACCCTTGTGCGTCGCCGCCCTAACTTAAATCCGTACCGTCAACCGGCAAGCCGCATCGGCAACTATCGGCAACGCGCGGCACGCCAAGGGAGAACCGACAATGCCAACCGACACTCCTCTCCACCCGGCCGAAGGCACCGTGAGGATGCGCCACCCCTGCTGCGACGGGCCGGCTCCTGCAAATCCCGTCACACTTGTAACTCCCTCCCTCCCGCTTCACCGCCCTATTCTGGCTGACAGCAAGCGACAACCGACTGGCAAAGGAGACGACCAATGACCAAGCACATCGCAATGAAGACCCCGCCCATCGTTTCGAGGCAGGACTGGGAAGCCGCCCGCGAACAGATGCTGGTGAAGGAAAAGGCAACACTGCGCGCCAAGGACGCATTGGCCGCCGAGCGCCGGCGCATGCCGTGGATGGAAGTCGACAAGGCCTATGTGTTCGAGGGACCGAACGGCAGAGCGAGCCTGCTCGATCTGTTCGAAGGCCGCCGCCAGCTGATCGTCTATCGCGCCTTCTTCGAGCCCGGCGTGCATGGCTGGCCCGATCACGCCTGCCGCGGCTGTTCGCTGGGCGCCGACCAGGTCGGCCACCTCGCCCATCTCAACGCCCGCAACACCACGCTTGCCTACGCTTCGCGTGCCCCGCAGGCCGACATTGCGCGGCTGAAGCAGCGGATGGGCTGGCAGATGCCCTGGTACACAATCACTGACAGTTTCGACAAGGACTTCGGTGTCGACGAATGGCACGGCCACAACGTCTTCATCCGTGACGGCGATCGTATCTTCCGCACCTACTTGATTAACAGCCGCGGCGACGAAGCGATGGGCACCGTCTGGAGCTATCTCGACGCGACGCCGCTCGGCCGCCAGGAAATCTGGGAGGATTCGCCCGAAGGCTATCCGCAGACTCCACTCTACTCCTGGTGGAACTGGCACGACAATTACGACGCCGGGGCCGACAAGAAATGGGAAGAAGTGTCTGCTGCCGGTGAGGCCGCATTCCGCGACAAGGGCGAGCAGTAACGGTTGTCCAGTCTGGGTTCCTCTCCCCACTCCGTGGAGAGAGGAACCTGTCGTGGCTGGCATGATCATCAAGGATCAAGGCGATGAGCGATATCCACACAGGTGCCGGCAGCACGATCCCAGAAGCCGCCACCCTCGGGCTGGCCGACTGGCTTTGCCTTGCCGCGGCACCGACCTTCGCCGTGATGGCGCTGCTCACCTGCATCTTCAGCGGCGATGCGGCCATGCAGTGCATGGGCACCGACGCCTCGCCCCTCACGGGCATGGCTGCGATGTATCTGCTGATGAGCGCCTTTCATCTGGCGCCCTGGCTGCGGGTGATCTCCGGCCGGCAGGCCCGCTAGGCCCTTGCAATTCTAGACACCCCACACATCGGAGAAGACAATGAGACTGGTCAGGCTGAGAGCGCCGGGCGGCTTGGGCAATCTCGACCTGGTCGAGGAAGATCCGCCCCAGCCAGGGCCGGGCGAGGTGCTGGTCAGGATCCGGGCCTGCGCGCTGAACATGCGCGACGACTTTGCCGTGCAAGGCAAGATGCCTCTCGCCGACGGCCGCGTTCCGCTCTCCGACGGCGCCGGCGAAGTGATTGCCCTCGGCGACGGTGTCGATGCACTCAGGCCCGGAGACAGCGTCGTCAGCGTCTTCTATCCCTGGTGGCTGGGCGGTGACATGACGCCCTGCACCCGGCGCGATATTCCGGGAGACAGTTTCGACGGCTTCGCCAGCGAGTATGTCTGCATGCCGGCGCACGCTTTCACCAGGGCACCGGCAGGCTATACGCATGTCGAGGCGGCGTCGCTCACCTGCACGGGCGTTACTGCCTGGCGCGGCCTGATTGTGTGCGGCAAGGTGAAGCCGGGCGACGCAGTGCTGGTCCTCGGTTCGGGCAGCGTATCGCTGTTCGCGCTGCAATTCGCCAAGGCCGCCGGCGCCCGGGTCATCGCCACCTCATCCGACGAGCAGAAGCTGGAAAGGCTCAAGCGCCTCGGAGCCGACGCCGTCATCAACTACAAGTCCGTCCCGGACTGGGGCCGCAAGGCCAAGGATCTGACGGGCGGGCGCGGCGTCGATCACGTGATCGAGGTCGGCGGACCCGCCACGCTGGCGCAGTCGATTATCGCCTGCCGCACGGGCGGTCACATCGCGCTGGTCGGCGTCCTGACCGGCTTTGCGGCGGAAGTGTCTATCCCAGCCCTGTTTTCCAACCAGATCCGCATCAGCGGCATTTCCATCGGCAGCCGGGCCGACCAGGAGGATATGATCCGCGCGATAGAGTCCAGCAGGCTGAAGCCCGTCATAGACCGCCACTTTCCGCTGCAGGACATCGCCACCGCCTTCGCGCATTACGAATCCCGAAAGCATTTCGGCAAGGTCTGCCTTGACGTTTGAGCGTCCTCCGCCAGCAGCACGATGAAGGGGACCGCCGGGGCCGCGCCTCGTCGTGATCCTGCCTAGGTCGCGATGTCGTTGACCGGCAGCAGGGGCTTGGGAAGGTCGCTCTCGCCGAGCCCGCTACGCAACTCGATCTCGATGTCGCGGCAAATCTGCGAGATCGGAACGTCGTTGGCATTGCCCTCGAACGGGTTGGCGCTGCTTTCGCCGACCTGGTCGAGAGACATGTAGGCCCAGCCGAGCAGCGTGCTGAACGGGATCGTCAGCCAGATCGCTATCGACCCGAGCACGCCACCCAGTTTGCCCATATCGGCAAAGACGGGAACGACCCCGAACGGCAACAGTGTGCAGAAGATCATCACGAACATCGAACTGACGATGGCGTATTGCCGGGGATAGGGATTGTTCTTGATGCGATCGCAGCGCGCCTGCTGGTCATGGAAGTCGCGGATCAGCTTGGTCAGTTCGCCATAGATCTGAGGAGGGAGCTTTGTGTCCTTGAACAGCGCATTGACCTGGACAGATTGCAGTTCGAGCAGGGCTATCGCCGGCTGGGGCGATTTCAGGACGTCCTCGGCCTGTTCGGCGAGCAGCGGACGCAATTCGTCGCCGAGCGAGCTCGCATCCTCATGGATACGGTAGCGCCGCCGGTATTCGATATTGGCGGCCCGCGCCATGGACTCCCATGGCATCGGCCGGCGCAGGGAAAAGCGCAATGCCGTCATCCAGGCGATGTGGCGATAGATGAGCTGTCTGGCCGTCGGCGCGTCGAGGAAATCCCTGCAGAAATTGGACCACAAACGGCTGCTGGCCGTAATTTGCGTAAAAGCCTGCAGCGCGTCGCTGCTGCGGGTGAACACCTGCGAATTCTTGAACCCGGCGACGAGTGACACGGTGGTGCCAAGCACCAGCACCACCGACCATGGCACCGAAAACCCGGCGATGCCTGGAAGACGGTAGGCCGCCACGGCCAGACCGCTCACCACCACCATGTAGATGACGCTGCGCCGCGACCACAGCGCGAAATCGATCAGTTTGTAGGAACGGCCTACATACATCGTATCCCCTCAACTCATCGATAGGTCTGGTTTTGCACGGCCGGAATCTGGTCGCCTCATTGTGCCTTTGCAGCCCCGAACCGCAACCCGTCCATCAACAGCTTGACCAGCCGGCGCGAGCGGTCGCGCCATTCGGGGGTGTCGGGCGCTGAATAGATGCCGCCCAGCGCGTGCAGCACGTCGGAAGCGTCGACGTCGCCGCGAATGGTGCCGTCGGCCACCGCCGCCTCGACCAGGCGTCGCAAGGCTTGCGACACCCGGCCGAACGTGTCGGAAAACAGCGTCGAATTGGTGGTGAGCACAATGCGCAGGCTGGTCGCCAGGCCGCGCTTGGTGGCGATGTAGTCGACGAAGCGCTGCATCCACTGTTCCAGCGCGACATCGGACGGATGTTTTTGGGCAAGCTCGCCGGCGGCCGCGCACAGCGCCTCCACCTCACGACGATAGACCACCTCGACCAGATGCTCGCGCGTCGGGAAATGCCGGTAGAGCGTGCCGATGCCGACGCCGGCGCGGCGCGCGATCTCCTCCAGCGAGCCATCGATGCCGCGCTCGGCAAAGACTGACACCGCCACCTCGACCAGCCGGTCGCGGTTGCGCCGCGCATCGGCGCGCAGCGGCTTTGCGTCTACGGCCTCGGCCTTCTGTTCAGCAATGGCGGACGGCTCGCTGGCCAATTTTTTCTCCACATCGTGTCAGGGGGCTTGAATCCGGCAGGGTCAGCCACCACGTAATAAACGGAGGCGCCTCCGTTTTAGTGGAGCACCTTTATCATATAATCAGGGGAACCGGTATGTCACGTCTTTCGAACACGCAAGCCGACATCTCCCCTGCCCGCCTGCCTCGCGGGAGATCCGCCATCTCCGCTTTCGCCGTCAAGACCTGACCCAACGGTTACCTTGCCCTTCTGCGGCAAGGCACCAGTTCAATCCCATCCGCGTCAAGCAACTGGAGCCAGACGCCCATGACCAGCCTTCCCATTACCCTCACCATCAATGGCCACCGACACCAACTGGAGGTCGATCCACGCGTAACCCTGCTCGACCTGCTGCGCGAGCGGCTCGATCTCACCGGCACCAAGAAGGGCTGCGACCGCGGCCAATGCGGCGCCTGCACGGTGCTGGTCGACGGCAAGCGCATCAACTCATGCCTGGCGCTGGCGGTCAGCCATGACGGCGCCCAGGTCTTGACCATCGAAGGCGTCGCCAACGGCGAGGAACTGCATCCGGTGCAGGCCGCCTTCATCGCCCATGACGGCTTCCAGTGCGGGTTCTGCACACCCGGCCAGATCATGAGCACGCTCGGCCTGATCGCCGAGGGCCAGGCCGGCGACGACCCCGAACGCATCCGCGAGGGGCTGAGCGGCAACATATGCCGCTGCGCGGCCTATGGCGGCATCGTCGAGGCCGTCCTGGAAGCCCAGCAACAGCTTGTCAAAGCCGACCGGAGGACCGCGGCATGAGAGACTTCGATTACATCAGGCCCGCCACCATTCCCGACGCCATCGCCGCGGCAGCCGAGCCGGGCTCGGCCTATCTCGCCGGCGGCACCAATCTGCTCGACCTGATGAAAGGCGGCATCACCAGTCCCGAGCGTATCGTCGACATCTCCCGGCTGCCGGAGCTCAACCGCATCGAACGGCTGGACGATGGTGGCCTGCGCATCGGCGCGCTGGTCCGTAATGCCGAGCTTGCTTACGATCCGGCGTTCGCCAAATCCTATCCGGCGGTGGCCGAGGCGCTGCTGTCGGGTGCTTCGGCGCAGCTTCGCAACGCCGCCACCGTCGGCGGCAATCTGTTGCAGCGCACGCGCTGCAGCTATTTCTACGACACAGCCAGCGCCTGCAACAGGCGCGAGCCAGGCGCCGGCTGCGATGCGCTGGGCGGCGAAAACCGCCTGCACGCCGTGCTCGGCTGGAGCGACGCCTGCATCGCCACCCACCCGTCGGATTTCTGCGTGCCGCTGGTGGCGCTCGACGCCGTGGTCGAGATCGAAGGCAAGAAGGGCCGGCGCCATGTTTCGCTGGAGGAATTTCACCGGCTTCCCGGCGAAACGCCGCAGCGGGAGAATGCGCTGGAGCCCGGCGACCTGATCGTGGCGGTGCGCCTGCCGGCGGAGGCTGCCTCCTTCTCCGCCAATGCCCGCTACCTCAAAGTCCGTGAACGCACCTCCTATGCCTTCGCCGTCGTATCGGCCGCGGCAGCGCTTGTCGTCGACGGCGGCAAGATCCGCGCCGCAAGGCTGGCGCTGGGCGGCGTCGCGGCCAAGCCGTGGCGGGCACGCTCGGCGGAAGCCGTCCTGCTTGGCGCGGACGCCAGCGAGGCGACCTTCGCCAGCGCCGCGGACGCTGCCTTGGCCGATGCCAGCCCTTCCGGCGACAATGCCTTCAAGATCGAGCTTGCCCGCCGCATCGTGACCAGGGCGCTGATCTCTGCGCTTTCGGGAACGCCCGAGCGTCTGCCGGCCCTTCCTGCCTCCCCGTTCTCGAACATTCCTGGAGCGCGCCATGACGCTTGAACTCAGCCTCAACCAGCAACCCGCCCATGCCCGGCAAGGCTCCAGCATCGGCCAGCCGCTGACCCGCCGCGACGGCTTTCTGAAAGTCACCGGAGCCGCGCGCTATGCCGCCGACAACCATCCGCCCGGCATGCTCTACGCCGTGCTCGCTGTCTCTAGCATCGCGCGCGGCCGCGTCGCTGCGCTGGATGTCGAGGCGGC
Organism: Mesorhizobium sp. M7A.F.Ca.US.005.03.1.1; assembly: GCF_003997975.1. NCBI lineage: Bacteria > Pseudomonadati > Pseudomonadota > Alphaproteobacteria > Hyphomicrobiales > Phyllobacteriaceae > Mesorhizobium > Mesorhizobium sp. M7A.F.Ca.US.005.03.1.1. Next base: position 35,005 of record NZ_RZRO01000033.1, on the reverse strand, counting down.
CAAGGCACACAAGGGCGTGGTCGAGGTGATGACGCCCAAGAACCGGCCAGCGCTCGCCGCCGATCCGGACGCCAAGGACCATCCCTTCATGTTCCGGCTCGACCTCTTGCAGAACGACCAGGTCCGCTACCCCAATCAGAGCATCGCCGTGGTGATCGCCGAGACGCTGGAGGCGGCGACCGAGGGGGCGGCGCTGCTGTCGCCGCGCTATGAAGTGATGCCGGCGCGCGTTGGCCTCGACGGCGCCGAAAGTATCGTGCCGCGTGCTGTCGGCGTCGGCGGTCCGGCCGTGCAGTACAAGGGCGATGTCGAGGCCGGCCTCAAATCGGCAAAGACGCGGATCGAAGCCACCTACGAGACGCCGGCCCAGTACCACAACGCCATGGAGCCGCATGCGATCGTCGTCGCCTGGGAAGGCGACACACTGTCGATCGACACACCGAGCCAGGGCCTTGCCATGGCGCAGGGCCGCATCGCCGGCCTGTTCGGCATCGCGCCGGAGAACATCCACATCCGCAGCCCGTTCCTGGGTGGCGGCTTCGGCTCGAAAGGCATGATCTCCGGGCCGCAGGTGCTCGGCATCCTGGCGGCGCGTCTCGTCGGCCGTCCGGTCAAGCTGGTGCTGCGACGTGAGCAGATGTACGGGCCGGTCGGCCACCGTGCGCCGACGCGCCAGACGCTGCGCATGGGCATGGATGGCGAAGGGCGGCTGACGGCGCTCGACCATCACGCCAAGACCGCGTCGAGCACGTTCGACGATTTCTTCGAACCGGCGGCGGATGCCTCGCACACACTCTATGCCAGCCCGGCCATCGCCACCTCGCACGATGCGGTGCGGCTCGATACCGGTACGCCGCTGTTCATGCGGGCGCCCGGCGAAGCCACCGGCTCGATCGCGCTGGAGAGCGCTATCGATGAGGCAGCCTACGCCTGCGGCATGGACCCGCTGGAATTCCGGCTGCGGAACTATGCCGAGGTCGAGCCGATGACCGGCAAGCCGTTTTCCTCCAAGGCGCTGCGCGAATGCTACAGGCAAGCGGCCGAGACGTTCGGCTGGGCGAGCCGCCCCATTCAGCCTCGGCTGATGCGCGACGCCGACGGTTTCCTGACCGGCTGGGGCATGGGCACGGCGACCTTCCCGGCGATCATGTTCCAGGCCGAAGCGCGGGCGGTGCTGAGAGCCGATGGCAGCGGCGTGATGGAGACCGGCGCTCAGGACATGGGGCAAGGCGCCTGGACCGCCTTCGCCCAGATCGCCGCCGACGGACTGGGACTGGATATCGACCAGGTCGATTTCAGGGCCGGCAGCTCCGATCTGCCCAATGCAGGCATTGCCGGCGGCTCCGGCCACACGGCGACGGCCGGCATGGCGATCCACAATGCGGGCGCCGCCGTCATCGCCAGGCTCGCCGATCTCGCCACCGGCGACGAGGGCTCGCCGCTCTACGGCGCCGGCAATGAAGGCGTGCTGGCGCGCGGCGGTCGCCTCTATCGGCGCGACGATGAAAGCCGCGGTGAAAGCTACGCCGAGATCCTCACGCGCGCGGGCCTCACCGAGATCGAGGGCCACGGCAAGGGGGCTCCCGACCCGGCGTCTCAGGAGGCCTATGCCAAGCACGCGCATGGCGCCGTGTTTGCCGAGGTGAAGGTCGATCCGGATTTTGGCCAGATCCGTGTCACAAGGCTGGTCGGCGCGTTCGCCGCCGGACGGGTCATCAATCCCAGGCTGGTGCGCAGCCAGTATTATGGCGGCATGATCTGGGGCGTCTCGTTCGCGCTGCATGAGGAAGCCATCACCGACCGGCGCTCTGGCCGGATCCAGAATGCCAACCTCGCCGAATATCATGTCCCGGTGAATGCCGACGTTCCATCGATCGAGGCGTTGCTGGTCCACGAGGACGACCCTCACGTCAACGCGCTCGGCATCAAGGGCGTCGGCGAAATCGGCATCACCGGCACGGCCGGCGCCGTCGCCAATGCGGTCTGGCATGCGACCGGCGTGCGGCCGCGGCGCTTTCCGGTCCGCATCGAGGACCTGCTGGGGTGAGGAGTGGTCCACCTAGCGGATGGGAAGCCAATTGCTTGGCTTCCCGAACGACGAACGGTGAAAGCCCGGTCCGCTTCGGGCGCACCAAAAAGTCCAGTGGACCTTTCTAAGGGGCTGAACGCCCGAAGGCGGGGAGCGGCAGCGAAGGGCCGCACAGCCGGCGCCAGGTCCCCGCCGGCTGCCAAAGATGAAATCAACGACTTCGCGTCAAGCAACTGGAGCCCGACGCCCATGACCAAAACAACGATCCCAGTTCATCTCGACATCAACGGCCGTGATCACGATCTGCAACTCGAGCCGCGCGTCACGCTGCTCGATGCCTTGCGCGATCGCCTCGGCCTGACCGGAACCAAGAAGGGCTGCGACCACGGCCAGTGCGGCGCCTGCACCGTGCATATCGACGGCGAGCGCGTGCTGGCCTGCCTGACGCTGGCCGCACAAGTCGAGGGCCGCACCGTCACCACCATAGAGGGGCTTGCACGGGAGGGCGAAATGCATCCCGTGCAGGCTGCCTTCCTCGAACAGGACGCCTTCCAGTGCGGCTATTGTACGCCGGGCCAGATCATGTCGGCGGTCGCCTGCATCCGCGAAGGCCATGCCGGCTCCGACGAAGAAATCCGCGAGTATATGGCCGGCAACCTCTGCCGCTGCGGCGCCTATCCGCACATCGTCGCCGCTGTCCGCCAGGCAGCATTGGAGGCCGCATCATGAGGGATTTTTCGTATGTGCGCGCCAATTCGCTCGATGCGGCACGCCAGGCGGCCGCCCTGCCCGGCGCCATGCTCTTGGCCGGCGGCACCACGCTGATCGACCTCGCCAAATGCGGCGTCGCCGAGCCCGAGACGCTGGTCGACATCGCTCATCTCAAGGGGTTGGACAGGATCGAGGTGAACGAGCGCGGCGTCACCATCGGCGCACTGGCCAGGATGAGCCATGTCGCCGACCATGCCGACATCAAAAGCCGCTTTCCTGCGGTATCGGAAGCCCTGTGGCAGGCGGCTTCCGCGCAGATCCGCAACATGGCGACCATCGGCGGCAATCTGATGCAGCGCACGCGCTGCCCTTATTTCCGCGACCCGGCGAATTTCCCCGCCTGCAACAAGCGTCAGCCCGGCTCTGGCTGTTCGGCGATCGGCGGCGTTACCCGTGGCCATGCGGTGCTTGGCATCAGCGACGCCTGCATCGCCATGTATCCGGGCGACCTCGCCGTGGCGCTGGTCGCCTTCGATGCGATCGTGCATCTGGGCGAGCGCCACATCCCGGTCGACGACTTTTTCCTGCTGCCCGGCACCACGCCGGATCGGGAACATGCGATCGAACCGGGCGAGATGATCACCGCGATCGAGATCCCCGGCTCGGCCTCTGCCCGGCGTTCGACTTATCTCAAGATCCGCGACCGGCAATCCTATGAGTTTGCCGCCGCGAGCGCGGCGGTCGGCATTGAGTTCGAACCTGACGGCCGAACGATCCGCGATTTGCGCGTCGCGCTTGGCGGCGTCGCGACCAAGCCGTGGCGTGCGCGGGCCGTGGAAAACGCGCTGAAGGGCAAGGTGCTTGAGCCGGACACTGTGCGCGCCGCCAGCCTGCTCGCCGTCGAAGGCTCTGTCGACCATGGCGCCAACCATTACAAGGTCGAACTGGCGCCGCGCGTCGTCGCCCGCGCCATCCGCAAATTGGGAGAGACGGCATGACCGTTCACAACATCAGGCATGGGGATGCGTCCGACGGCGCTTTTGCCGAAGCCGTCGGCGGCCGGCTGTCGCGCATCGACGGCCCGGCCAAGATCACCGGTGCGGCGAAATACGCCGTCGAGCAGCAGCTCGAAGGCCTCGCCTACGCCGTCCTGGTCGAGAGCACGATTGCATCGGGCAAGGTGCGCGCGATCGACACCACTGCCGCCGAGGTGGCGCCCGGCGTGCTGCAGGTGCTGACGCCGGACACCATCATCAGCCTGAAAACCGCGGCGGACTGGTTCGGCACGCCGCCGCCCGACAAGCCGTATTGCCCACTCGCGCGCGACATCACCTTTTCGGGTCAGCATGTCGCTGCCGTGGTGGCCGAGACCTTCGAGCGGGCGGTCGCGGCGGCAGCACTGGTCCAGGTCAGCTATGAGGAAACGCCTGCCATCGTCGACCTCAGCGACGGCAAGGCCGGCGATGGCATCGCGATCGATGCCATGACCAAGGAGTGGGGCGACGCGCAAGGTGCGTTTGCCTCGGCGCCGGTCCGCATCTGCGCCGCCTACAACACGCCGCGCGAGTACCAGGCGCCGATGGAGCCGCATGGCCTGATCGCCCGCTGGGAGGGCGACCACCTCACCGTGTGGGAGCCGAGCCAATGGCTGGACGGCATGGCGCGCACCTATGCCGAATGGTTCGGTGTGCCGTTCGAGAACGTGCGGCTGGTGTCGCCCTATATTGGCGGCGGCTTCGGCTCCAAGGCGCTGGCGCTCAGCCATGGCGCGGTGGCCGCCTGTGCGGCCAAAATGCTCGGCCGGCCGGTGCGGCTGGTGATGACCCGGCCGCAGACTTTTACCGGCTATGGCGGCCGCGCGGCGACGCGCCAGACGGTGACGATCGGCGCCGACGTGCAGGGAAAGATCCAGTCGATCGTGCATCGCGGCGTCAATGAAACATCCATCGACGGCATGTGGGTCGAGCCGCTCGGATCGGTCACCTCGATCATGTACACAACGCCGAATTTCTCCTCGAAGCAGAATGTCGTACGGGTCAATTCGGTGGTGCCGGGCGCCATGCGCGCGCCGGGCGAAAACCCCTCAGCCTTCGGTATCGAAAGCGCCATCGACGAGCTTGCCTACGAGGTCGGCATCGATCCGCTGGAGATCCGGCTCCGAAACTATGCCGAGCAGGATCCACATGCCAAAAAAGCTTGGTCGACCAGGCAGTTGCGCGAGGCTTTTGCTGCAGGCGCCGAACGCTTCGGCTGGTCCAGGCGCACACCCGAACCGCGCTCGATGCGCGACGGCAACCAGTTGATCGGCTGGGGCGTCGCCGCCGGCACCTATCCGGTGCGACGCGCCTATGGCGAGGCGCTCGTGCGCATCCTGGCCGATGGTTCGGTCGAGGTCGAAAGCTCCTCGATCGACATGGGCCAGGGCACCTACACGATCCTGGCGCAGACCGCCGCCGAAACCGTCGGCGTACGAGCTGACGACGTGGTGGTGAAGCTCGGTGACTCCCGCTTTCCGCGCGCCGGCGTCACCGGCGGTTCGCGGCTGGCCGGCGTGATGACGGGTGCGGTCTACAAGGCGGCAACCTCGGCCCTCGACCAGTTGGTGGGCCTCGCCATCAGCGATCCACGCTCGCCCTTCCACGCGCTGCAGGCCAACACGCTGGTCGTCGCCAATGGCCGTATCGCTTCGCCGCGCGGCGACGGCCCCGATGTCTCCGTCGCCGAACTGCTCAAGAGCGTCGGCCGCGACCACATCGAAGCCACCGGCGACACCATGCCGGCCAATTCGACGCCAGAGGATCGCTACAAGAACTACACCACCATCGCCATGTCGGTGCCGCACACCGAGGGCGACTATTCCCGCCACTCCTGGTGCGCGCATTTCATCGAGGTGCGCGTCGACGAGGACTTTGGCACGGTGCGTGTATCGCGCGTGGTGTCGGCGCTGGATTCGGGCCGGCTCTACAACCCGAAACTTGCCGAAAGCCAATGGAAGGGCGGCATCATCATGGGCATCGGCCAGGCGCTGCTCGAAGAAGGCATCGTCGACCGCCGCCACGGCCGCATCGTCAACAACAACCTCGCCGACTACCTCGTGCCGACCAATGCCGACATCCCCGACATCGAGGTGATCTCGGTCGGCATCCCCGACCTGCATTCCTCGGTGCTCGGCGGCAAGGGCGTTGGCGAACTGGCCATTGTCGGCGTGGCGCCGGCGATTGCCAACGCGGTGTTCCATGCGACGGGAAAGAGGATCAGGGATCTGCCGATCACGCTGGAGAAGCTGATTTAAGGGCGGTGGCCGATCTCCCCCTTGAGGGTCCCCTTGTGGGGAGGCCAGGCCGCAGCTTCGGGCGGTGGTGCTCCCTCCACACTTTCACCTTCAGCACTCGCGCAACCATCAAGGGGTAAGACCATGAGCGATATCCATTTTGGCACCGGCAAAATGCCCCCTGAAAACATTACCCCCCTCAGCATCGCCGACTGGCTGTGCCTTGCCGCGGCCATAGCCGAAACCGAGGCCCGCCACGCGATCCGAAAACCGCTGACCCGGACGACGAGCCGTGACTTCCTTATGCAGGTTTTCTGCTCCGTTGCTGCTCAAAGCCCAAATCGGGAAGACCGCGCTCCACCAAGCCCTCAAAGCCGAAAAATTAGCCACATCCACCGTCAAACCGAAATGGGTTCTTCTGGTGACGCCATGGCTAACCAGTTAACGCGACGCTACCCATCGAGGGTGCTATCATATTGATCTCGGTCAACGGACGGCGGGTATGCGATGCGCGGCCACAGGAGCGGCCGCGCATGACAGGATTATCCGCTTAAGCCGCGGTTTCGGCGCCGGCCTCGCTTTGCGCGGCATAGTGCGCAAATGTCGCCTTGAAGCGGCCGTTGACGTATTCGCCCGACGTGATCGGAGGGTACTTCGCAGGATGATCCTCATCAATGCAACTGGGAAGCACCTCGATCACGGCATCATAGTTTGGACCGAAGAAGAACGGGATCGAATAGCGTTCTTTGCCGGAACGATTCACCGCGCGGTGGACGGTCGAGGCGAAAAGGTCATTGGTCCAACGCGCCATCTGATCTCCCACATTGACGACGAAGCAGCCGGGGACGGGATCGGCCGCAATCCACTCGCCAGTTGCATTCAGTACCTGCAAGGCTGAAATACCATCCTTCTGGGCCAGGATCGTGAAGCACTCATAGTCCGAATGCGCCCCAATGCCGATCTGGCGGTCATCGATCTCGCCAAACTGCGGTGGATAGTGGAGCACCCGCAAAGTTGCGAGCGGCTTGCCGACCAGCAGGTCGAAATATGTCTCCTCCAACCCAAGAGCCAGAGCAAAGGCATGGAGCAGGTGGCCACTCAGCGTCAGCATCTCGGCATGGTAGGCTTCCAGTGCCGTTCGGAATTCCGGCCTGCCCGCTGGCCACTGGTTGGGACCGTAGAGTACTTTGCCGGCCTTCACGTCCGGATCGTCGGCTGGCACATCCAGCGCAATATCATAGGATTCGTGCAGGTCTCCGCGCGCGGTCGGATCCGTATTCTCTTCCAATATTGCCGCATAACCGCGATTATTCTTTGAATTGGAAACGTGATTCTCCATCTTCACGTCGTCGGATTCGGCGAAATACACCTCCGCCACCCCAAACGTGGCATCGATGACATCCTTCGGAACGTGATGGTTCTTGATATAGAGGAAGCCGACTTCCGTGCAGGCCTTGCGCAGTTCCTGGGCGAGCTTTCGCCTGGCCGCCTCGTTGCCTGCGAACATGGGCTCGAGATCGATGATCGGGATCTTGTCGAAGCTGACACGCTGCGGGTCGAGCCCTCCCCCTTTCATTGCACGCGCGCCATTACCGGTTTCAAGGACCTTCATTTTTCTGTTCCCTTTTCTTGCTGGCTTGCATCGAAGATTGTTTCGACGTAGTAGCGCGGCCCCGTGAAAACGAAGCCGGGCGAGAAGTAGCGGCCGCAGACATCCATGAACGCGGTCATCTTACGCGATGGGGCGTGCGGGCGCGATATGCGGATGCTGACCCGCTTTTCCGCGGACTCCCATGTGTCGAGCAACGGAATGAGGTGGCCGCGTTCACACTCGATCGTGGTGAAGAAGTGCGGTAGATAGGCAATGCCCTCGCCCGCAACGGCGAAGTACTTGATAGTCCAGTATTCGTTGGCGATCAGGTTGCTGCGCGGCAAGATACTTTCCTGCGCGGTACCTTTCTGTAGCCGCCAGTGCTGCAGGCCCGCCGAGGTGCGATAGACAATGCCCTGGTGTTCCGCCAAATCGGCGGGTTTTCGTGGCATCCCGGCACGCTCGACATAACTCTTGCTGGCAAAGAGTGCGAATTTTGCGGTGGAGAGCGTTTCGCCGACTTCGATACCTTCGTCCCATGAAATCACGGCGTCGAGCATATCGAGGCTCTCTGGCGCGTAGAGAACGTGCGGCGAAAAGAAGGTGAGTTCGATTTCCACCTTGGGGTAGAGCTTTCTGAACGCCATGAGCATCTGCGTGTAGTAGGCCGTGCCGAACTCCCCCGTGGCGCCGATCCGCAAGGTTCCGGTCACGTCGTCGCTCAGTTCCGTCACGGCGGCCCGCGCCGTATCGCAGCTTTGCAGGATCTGCCGCGCGTGCCCGAGCAGGGTTTGCCCTGCTTCCGTGAGCAACAGGACACGGCCGGAGCGCTCGAACAGAGCGACCTTCAGATCGTCTTCAAGCTGCTTGAGCCGGAGACTGAGCGTGGATTTGGGCAGGCCGTACAACTTCGCCGCGGCCGACAATGACCGCAGTTCCGCGATTTTTACAAATGATGCCAGAGCATCGGTGTTCATTTGATCGTTCACATTTCTGCACAAAGTGCCCAAAAAATGAGCATGATTATTTTTGTTGCATGAACGAACGTAATCGGCTGTTATGCACTGCACAAGAGCCAATTCGCTTTTGCCAAATCAAAAAAGACGCTCCGGCGGCAATCGTCACCGTGCAGGGAAGCTGCATGGGCGCGGCGTGCTTCCGGCTGAGAAAATCAAAGAAAAACAAGGGGAACCACGAAATGAAAGAGCGCAACACGAAGCCGTCCGACTCAGTTCGCCTGTTCGCGGCGGCGGCCACGGTTTTCGTATTCTGTGCTACGTCCGGCGCTTATGCCTTTACTCTGGAAGGGGCGCCCAAGGTCGCGTTCATCTACGCAAGTTCAGCGCAAGACGGCGGATGGAACGAAGCCCTCGAGGCCGGCCGCAAGGCCTTGGAGGAACAGCTACAGGTGCCCGTCTCGGTGACGGAGAACATACCGGAAGAGGCCACTAAGCTGCGCGCGGCGATCGATCTCTACGTCAAGCGCGGCTTCAACATCATAATCGGCACCACCTATGGCTACAGCGCCCCAATGGCCGAAGCGGCCAAAGCCTATCCGAATGTGGCGTTTCTGAGTGCTTCGGGCACGGAGAATGGGGCCAACATGGAAAGCTTCTATGCCCGCACTTACCAGGGTTGGTACCTTGCAGGCATCGCGGCAGGACAGGCGACGAAGACGAAGAAGATCGGCATCCTCGCCGGCTTTCCGGTCGGCGTGGTGAACTGGGATATCAACAGTTTTGCACTCGGGGCCCGTTCGGTCGATCCTACGATCGAAACGGTCGCGGTCTTCGCCAACTCCTGGTGGGACCCGGTGAAGGAAGGGCAGATCGCCCAGGCCATTCTCGACCAGAAGGCCGACGTGCTCGCCACGAATCTGAGCGCGACCTCGGCGCTCGACGCCGCCGAAAAGGCAGGCGTTCCTTCGATAGGCTTTCAGCTCGACATGTCGCATGCCGCGCCGCGGACGATCCAGACCTCCGTCATCTTCCGCTGGGAGAAATATCTTGTGCCGACGATCAAGGAGATCATCGACGGCAACTGGAAACCCGAGGAATACGGCGCTTTCGAAGGCCTTGAAACCGGCGTGGTCGATCTTGCTCCTTTTGGCCCCTCGGTTTCCGAGGAGACCAAGGCAAAGGTTGAAGCAGCAAAGCAGGAGATCATCGCCGGCAAGCTTGATCCATTCCAGGGCCCTCTGAAAAAGCAAGACGGCACCATCGTTGTCGATGTCGGCGGGAAGGTCGACGATGCGGCGCTCTGGTCGATGGACTATTTCGTCGACGGTGTCATCGGCACCATGCCGGCGAAGTAATGACGACGGCGCTTCAGCAAGCGGGCGACATGCGACGACCGCTGGGCACGCCGGCGGCTCTGTTGATGCGCGGCATAGGCAAGTCGTTTGACGGCAAAGCCGCGCTCCGCGATGCGTCCTTCTGTCTCGAATGGGGGGAGGTGCATGCCATTGTCGGTGAGAACGGTGCAGGCAAGTCCACTTTGATGAACGTGGCGGCCGGCGTCTATGTAGCAGACGGGGGCGAGCAATCGATCGACGGCGAAGCGATCAGTTTGCGCAGCCCGCTGGAAGCCGCCGCCGCCGGTCTCGGCATGGTCCATCAGCATTTCCGGCTGGTCGAGAGTTTTACGGTTGCCGAAAATGTTCTCCTCGGCTTCGGCCGCAAGGCTGCTATGAAAACGCTGACCGATGCGGCGGCGATCGTTTCCGCCAAGTCGAGCGAGATCGGCCTGCCCGTCGATCCGCACAAGCTGGTAGCGAATCTTTCGATCGCCGAACGCCAGCGCGCCGAGATCATCAAGGTCATGCTTCTGGGCGCCCGAATTCTGGTCATGGACGAACCGACGGCGGTGCTGACCGACGAGGAAGCGCGCACGCTCCTCTCTTTTGCCCAACGATTGTCGAGGCAAGGTCACGCCGTGGTTCTGATCACGCACAAGTTCCGGGAGGTTGCCGCTTTCTGCGACCGGGTAACGATCATGCGGCACGGCGAGACCGTACTTGAGGGTGCGCGGGTTGCGAACGTCACCGAAGCGGAGGTGGCGCGCTTGATGGTCGGCGATGCCTTGACGGTTGCGGGCAGGCCGTTATCTCGGCCGGGTGATGTGTGTCTGAGCGTGGAAAGGCTTTCCGCACGGGCGACCGCTCACGGGCAAAGCCTGAACGATCTCGGGTTCGAGCTGCATGTAGGCGAAATCCTTGGCATCGCCGGCGTCGGCGGAAACGGGCAGGAGGAACTCGTTGCCTGCCTTCTCGGACTCGACCGTGCCGGCGCCGGCGCGATCGTACTGGATGGCCAGGACATATCCACCGCCAAGCCAGACCAGCGCCGCGAGGCCGGCTTGCGCGTCATCCCCTCCGACCGCTTTGACAGCGGGTTGATCCGGGAGCTTTCCATTGCCGACAATCTCGCGCTCACGACCGTCGCCAGCGGTAGCTTCGGCGGCCCGTTTCTCCTGAGCCGGCGGGCGATGCGCGAGAAGGCCGCCGAGGCCATCGATGCGTTCGATATCCGCGGCGCGACGCCGGAACGGCCGGCCTCTTTGCTCTCGGGAGGAAACGCGCAGAAAGTGTTGCTCGCGCGGGAGCTCGATCACGGCCTGAAGGTTCTCATAGCGCATTCCCCTTCTCGCGGGCTGGACATGAAAGCGGCCGAGTTCGTCCGATCGGCGATCCGCAGAGCTGTGGAAGCCGGCGCGGCTTGCCTTCTGATCAGCGAGGATCTCCAGGAGGTCATGTCCCTGTCCCATCGGGTGGCCGTCATGAACAGAGGAAGGATCGCCGGCTGCCGTCAGACCGGCGACGTCACGCCTGAATGGATAGGAGGCCTTTTAGCAGGCCATGCTTGACACAGCTTTCCTTGTTCGCAGGCAAAATCCCGGCTTCTTGTTGACCAGTCTCAGTTATGTTGGCGGACTGTTGGTCGGGCTGACGGTTTCGGCGGTGCTGCTCGTGCATGCGGGCGTGCCGGCAAGCGCTCTTGTGGATGAGTTCCTGATTGCAACTTTTCTGACCTCGGACGGCCTCTCCCAGACGGCGACGGCCGCTTTACCGTTGGTGCTAGTCGGCCTCGCCTCCGGCGTTGCCATGCGCGTGCGGTTTTGGAACATCGGCGTGGAGGGCCAGCTATGGCTCGGCGCGATCGCGTCAACCTGGGTGGCGCTGAACGGCAGCGGGCCTGAAGTGCTGAGGTTGCCGACGATGTTCGTTCTGGCGGCGCTTGCGGGAGCCGCCTGGATTGCGATTCCGCTTTTTCTGAAACTCAAGTGGGGCGTTAACGAGGTTATTTCGACCCTGCTGCTGGGAAGCGTCGCGTTTCTGCTCGTGCAGCATCTTCTGTTCGGGGTCTGGAGAGACCCTTCCAACAGCTTTCCCGTGACCGCCACCTTTCCCGAGGCGAGCTGGTTTCTCGTTCTGGGATGGGGGCAGTTGCATGCCGGAATCTTCCTGGTCGCCGTTATCGCATTGTCCATCTGGTTCGTCATGGAACACAGCCGGGTCGGCTTCTACGCGGATGCTGTAGGTTTCAACGCCAAGGCCGCGCTCGCCACGGGCCTGCCGGTGCTCAGCATAGCCGTGGGGCTCGTGCTGCTCTCCGGCGCTCTCTCAGGCGTTGCCGGCATGATGATCGTGGCGGGGACGGAGCACCGCCTCAACCAGTCCGTCGGCAACGGCTATCTCTTCAGCGCGATCGTGATCGCCTACCTGGCCCGCGCGAAGCCATTGTGGGTGGTCGTGATCTCTTTCGCGCTCGGCGCGGTGTTCACCGCCGGGAATGTCCTGAAGGTTTTCTACTCGATCTCCGAAGCGATGATCGTGCTGATGCAAGGCGCGGTACTGATGTCGATTTTGATGGCGCAGTTCTTCAGCTCCTATTCGCTCAAACGGCCCAAGAACTAGGAAGGGACAGTTGCATGGATTTTCTGATCGGCTGGATTGCCATCATTCCGAGCTATGCGGCACCGTTGCTGCTGGCGAGCCTCGGCCTCATTATCTGCGAAAGAGCCGGCGTTCTCAATCTTGGAGCGGAAGGGCTCATGGCGATCAGTGCCATGACCGGCGCGATGACGGTGCTTTCCGGAGCCGATCCTTGGGTTGGTCTTGCCGCCGGCTCAGCGGCCGCGATGGCTCTCGCTCTGCTGTTTGGAATATCGACAGTCGCCTTGCGCGCCAATCATACGCTCGCCGGCCTAGCCGTCGTCGCAATCGGACTGGGCATCACCGGGGTCGTGGGGCGACCCTACGTGCAGAAGACCTTTTCTGGCATTTCCACACTTGGCGACCTCTTCGGGATAGACCGCGGTTCGGCATTCGGCCGCATTTTCGCGGTGCAGGACCCGGTTACGCTGGCGCTGCCGACCCTGGTCGGCGCGCTCTGGTGGTGGCTTTCCAAAAGCCGACATGGCCTCAGGTTGAGGTCCGTCGGGGAAAACCCGGCCGCCGCGGATGTCGCGGGTATCGACGTGCAACTGGTTCAGTTCGGGGCTGTCCTGGCGTCCGGGCTGTTTTGTGGTCTCGCCGGAGCCTATCTCTCAGTCGCCACAAGTCATGTCTGGGTGGAGGGAATGGTCGCGTCGCGCGGCTGGATTGCCGTTGCGCTCGTCATCTTTTCGCGCTGGAACGCGGCTCGAGCTCTCTGGGGTGCGCTTCTTTTCGGAAGCGCGGATGCGCTTGTGCCTAGACTACAAGCCATAGGCGCCGACGTTCCTGTCTATCTCATGATGACTTTGCCGTACTTGCTGACGCTTGTCGTGCTGGTGGCAGGCTCATTGGGCGGCCGGCGCTCCGGCGAGCCGGCCTTCCTCGGCAGGGTCTATCTACGACAAGACAAACAATAAGGAACTTGCCCGGTTCATGAGCTCCGCGGCCCGCATCCTTCTGGACTTCGCGGATTTCATGGACAAGCATCAAGGATCGCCGATGTCTGTGCCGTCCCCCCTCGCCCGGCGCTGACCCTGCGGCTCCGCTCGACGCCTATTCGCGTGCCACTAACCGTGAGATCAAGAACAAAGCGCCACGGAGACGACAGAGGGGGTCGCCGCGCGTAAAGCGCCAACGTCATCCGCAACAGCAGGCCGAGCCCAGCCGGACCGCCCCCTCTGGCCTGCCGGACCCGGCCCTTCGCTTTCGTTCCAGGCGTTCGTCGTTCGGAAAGCCAAGCGATTGGCTTTCCGTCCGCTGCGCGGACCACTCCTCACCCCCCTCAAGGGGGAGATCAGCAGCTTCAGCGGATCAGAACTTGTAGCTGAGCCCGACCCGGATATCCTGTGTCTGGAGGTCGACATGGGTTTCCGTGGGCAGGCCGGCGGCCACCGAGAGGTCCTGGCTGCCGAAGTCCGAGTAGCGATACTCAGCTCGAGCGATCCACCTGTCGGTGAAGGCGTGCTCGATGCCGGCGCCAACGGTCCAGCCGACATGGCTGTCGCTGTGGAGCGTTACTTCGGCGGCAGGGCCACCGGCGCTGACCGCAATAAGCTCATACTTGGCCGCAGCGACGCCTGCAGTGATGTAGGGCAAGGTCCGATCGAAAGCATAGCCGGCCCGCAGCCGCGCCGACCCGGACCATTTGAGTTCGCTCTTGAGCAACGTGGTGACGCCGCCGCCGCCGGCGTCGAGGGCCGTCAGCCCATCTATGTTGCCATACGCAATGTCGGCCTCGGCGCCGATCACGAAGCTGTTCTCCATCTGGTAATTCGCGCCGATATGGACGCCGCCGATAAATCCGTTCGGATCGACGCCAACGTTGAGATCGGTGGCCCCGCCCAGTCCGCCGCCGGCGATGAACAGATTGGATTTTCCGGCCGCGTAGCCGATGTCGACGCCGGCATAGAGTCCGGACCAGTCGTAGCCGGATGCAACAGGCGAAACCTCATTGATATCAGCCGCACACGCCACACCGAGCGGCGCGAGAATGAAGGCCGTTGCGAGAAGAAGAATTTTCATTGTTGTCTGCCGCCCCATGTTGCTTCCCCGCCGCACAAATGAGCTGCGGAGATCCAGCTGTTGTCGAGAAATCCGGTGTTGCATTGTCCGCCGGCCGCGTCTTGGGCTGGGCCGCACCCGAATTGTCGGGGAAAGCACCACGGCGCTTTCCCGGTCGGTGTGGCTTTTCAGCCTCAGTCGATCGGCGCGCCGTGCATTCGGTGGCTGTCGGAAACTATCTGGCGCTGCCCGGCGTCGAGCCGAAGCGGCGGCGGAAGCAGCGGTTGAAATAGGACACGTCGGAAAAACCGCTGAGCAGCGCGATCTCGCTGATCCGCATGCGGTCGTTGCGCCTGTCGGACAGCATCCGATGCGCCCTCTGCAAGCGCAGTTCGAGAATGCGCTCGGCAAAGCTCACCCCGGTTTCCTGCAGCAGGTCATGGACATAGCGGACCGAGAGCCGCAATTGCCCGGCAACGCCCTGCGCCGAAATGGCGGGATCGGCGAAATTGTCCCGCATCTTCTGCAGTATGGCCTGCAGCCTTGCCGCGCGCAGACCGCGCAGGCCCGCCAGTTCGGCCGCTTCGCCCTTGGCGCCGGTCGCCAGGCCGATCAGGTCGACGATGGTTTCGGTGGCGTGGCGATGAGGTCGGGCGAGACCAGGGCCGGGCCTGCTTCCAGGAAGCTGCAATAGCGCTTGAGCATGCCGAGCGCCTCATTGTCGGCGCCGACGGTCAACGCCAGCCGATCCTCTATATGAGCGAAGGCATTTTCCAGCACGGCACGGGGAAGCACCACATTGGCCCAGACATTGCTGTCGCCGCCGGTCATCTGCAACGCTTCCGAAGCCGAGACCAGGGCGGCCTCGCCTTTGCCGACGTGATAATCGCGGCCGATCTGCGTGCCGCTGAGCACCGTATCGCCATTGTTGACCAGCAACAGATAGCCGTCGCGACCGTCGGCGGCGATATTGCCCGCCTTGCGGCTGGCATGACGTATCGTCCCGGCCATCTGCCCAAGCACCAGCGACCCGACAGCGGTGGCTTCGATCGCGGCTTCGAACGACAGTCTTTCCGAAATCGTGTATTCGACCGACCATATCTCGGCGACATGGACGTCCTGCCAGAGCGCGAAGCGTGCGCGATGATCCAGATGCGGCGGCAGATCCGCCGATGAGAAGACGTTCTTTTGCAAGGGACGACCGGCCTTTTCTACAATCGCGTCTTCACTTCGACACGCACCGTATTGGACCAGATCACGGTCTGTCCAGAGCCGGAAATACTTGTGCGCCAGGCGACAATTTCAGTGCCGTCCTGAACAAGGATTGGCCTGATTTCGCGGATCTGGCTGGCTGAATTTCGGATTACTCGAAAATACCCAGTGCCGACGAATCGTTCCCCTACTCCGGCGATGGAACCGGCGGCCGTGATGTCAGCGCCGTGCCGAAGGCGGCGACAACAACGGCAGCGATCCCGGCCAGTTGCGTCGCGGTCAGGCTTTCATGCAGGAACAGGAAGCCGGCCAGTGCACCAAGCCCAGGCTCCAGGCAGGTCAGCGTGCCGTAGATGCGCGCCGGCATGCGGGTCAGCGCCACCATCTCCAGGAAGAACGGCAATGCGCTGGAAAACAGGCCGACGAGTAGCGCGCTGACCAGGATCGACGGGGCCAGCAGCGCGGATCCCGCCTGGGCGACACCGAAGGGCAGCACCAGCACGGCGGCGATGGCCATGCCGTAGGCGGTGGTGCGGGTGCCAAGCTCCGCGCCGGCCTTCTGGGCCAGCACGATGTAGAGCGCCCAGAAGCCGCCGGCCGCCAGCGCCAGCATCACCCCGATCGGATCAAGCGGCGCGAGGGAACGAACGAAGGGCGACAACAGCAGGATGCCGGCCACCGCCAGCGCGATCCAGGCAAAGTCGCTGGCGCGTCGCGAAGTCAAGGTCGCCACCAGAAGCGGGCCGGTAAACTCCAGCGCCACCGCGATGCCGAGCGGAATCCTGGCCAGCGCTGCGTAGAACAGGAGGTTGAGGGCGGCGAGCGTCACTCCATAAGCGACCAGCCACGGCATGGTGGCACGCGAGGGCCGCATCTGCCAGGGCCGCAGCACCGCGATCAGCATCAGCGCACCGATGACCAGCCTGAGCGTCGTCGTCCCTTGCGCGCCGATCTGCGGGAACAGGCCTTTGGCGAAGGTGGCGCCGATCTGGATCGACACCATGGCGCCCATCAGTGCTGCGACAGGCAAGGGCGCCGCTTCGCGACGGGCAATCGGCGTCGGTGTCACGTGATCCCATCCTCCATATCGCCGGGTCCAAACCCGACCGGCGGCATGGAGATAGGGCGAACCGGCCGGCCTGTCGTGAGGCAGCGGCAACTGGCTGCTAGGGCACGGCCAAGTGCCGCCGGCCGGTCAGTTCAGGGATTTGCGCCGTGGCGGCGGTGCCGGGTGGCGCTGCTCGAGGGCCGCTGCCGCATCGGTGCGGCCGGTCCGGCGCAGTCTTTCGAGATAGGCCGGCAACTCGCCAAGGCAATGGAACGGCCCGCCTTCCCGGATCACCGTCACCAGCGGGTCGACATCGCTGTCGCTGCGGATGGCCATGGCGCTGCGCCAGTCCTCGAGCAGCCGGCTGGCATGATCGACCACATCGCTTCGGGAGCCTGAGAGATCATGCTGCTCATGCGGATCCTCACTCAGATTGAACAGGCTGACCGGGCCGAAATCCTTGTAGCCGTCATGATAGGTGCGCAGCATCAGCCAGTCGGCCCCGCCGAGCCGGAACCGCACGCCGCGCTGTACCGCCCACGCACCCTGGCTCAGCACCAGGAAATCGCGGCCACCTTCCTCCTTCGCGGCAAGCGCCGGTGCAAAGGAGCGCCCGTCCCAAAGCGCCGGAACGTTGCCGCCGAGCCGGTCGATCAGCGTGGCGGCCCAGTCGAAATGATAGTGAAGGCCGCCATTGACGCCGCGCATGTCCTCGGCGCCGGGCCAGCGGATGACCAGCGGCACGTTGCAGGTGAATTCGTCGGCCGTCTGATGATCACCCCAGACGTTGAGCTCGCCGAGGTTTTCGCCATGATCGGCGCCGATGACGATGATCGTGTCGTCGAACAGGCCTTGCCGCTTCAACTCCTCGACGATGAGACCGACATGATAATCGGCATAGAGCACGCCGGTGTCGTAGCCGTCGAACCAGGCCTTGACGGTGTCCATGTCGCTGATCGGCGACGGCATGCGCCGGTATTTCGATCCGCCCGGCTCGACGTCGAAGCCCGAGGGTTCCTGCGGGCTGTGCGGGCCGTAGCCAGCATGGCTCTTCTCGAATACCGCCCTGGTCATCCAGTCGGGAAGCGGTTGGTCGGCGAAGGGGTCGCCGAAAGCGTCCGGCGCGCGATAGGGTGTATGCGGGTCCCAGACATTGACATGCAGGAACCACTTTTTTGCCGAGCCATTGCGCTTCAGCCAGTCGATCGCCAGGCCCGAAACCTCGTCGGCGTTCTCCATGCCGGCCTTGCCGGGATTGATGATCTCGTTAAAGCCGGCATACCAATGCCAGCAGCCATGCCGTTCGCCAAAACTGCTGATGGTCGTGGTGTGGTAGCCAAGATCGCGCAGCGCCCGCATCCAGCCTTCCTCGTAGAAGGTGCCGGCCCAGGCTCGCTCGGCGCCTTCGCGGAACGGCTCGCAGGCGGTGCCGCCATGGCCGACCACGCCGGTCCGCATTCCGTGGCGGCCGCTCCACAGCGCCGTGCGCGACGGATGGCAAGGCACATCGGACACATAGACGTTCTCGAAGCGGATGCCCTCGCCGGCAAGGCTGTCGATGACGGGAGAGGTGTTGCGATGATAGCCGTAGCAGCCGAGGTGGTCGCGCCTGAGGCTGTCGATGTCGATGTAGAGAACGTTCATGGATGGCTCGTCGCTGCTGTGATTGTCAGGAAACAGGCCCCGGTTCGCTGCCGGGGCTTGCGGTTTGCAAGGGGCGATTTCAAGATGGCCGTCAGGCCGAAATGTATTGATCGCCCAGATAATAGTCCTTGGGATCGAGCGAGGTCTCGAGCTTGCCGAAGGTCTTGAACAGGTCGTTCATCGTCGAGAACCAGCCGTTCACGGTGCCGTCCTTGGTCAGCTTGATCAGTTCGGCCGAGGTCATGAAGCGGCCATAGCCGGCCTCCGTCTTCAACTGGTCGGCCGGAATGCCGAGCAGCTTGGAGGTGATCTCGATCGCCTTGTCCTGGTTGGCGGCACGAAAATCCTGCGCGTCCTTGATGGCGCGCACCACGTTGCGGACGAGATCGGGATTGCCCTCGACCAAATCGTTGCGGGCAATGAAGACGCTCGGAAATGTGGTCTGCGGATAGAAGTCGTCGTTCTTGGCCAGCTCCATCAGATCGGGAACGCTCTTCTGGATGATGCCGACGAACGGATACCAGATGCCGGCCGCGTCGACCTGCTTGGAGGCGAAGGCCGCCACGATGGTGCTCGGGTCCATCTGCACGATGTCGAGGTCGGTCATCGCCATACCGGCCTTGCGCAGCGCCAGCCGCAACAGCATGTCGCCCGAGGTGCCGGCCGCGATCGCGACCTTCTTGCCCTTGAGGCCGGCGATGGACGTGATGCCGGCTTGGGCGATCACCCGGTCCGAGAAACCGACATCGTTGACGGCGATGATCTTGGCCTTGCCGCTCGCCGGCAGCCACAGCGCGCCCGGTCCGAGATAGCCGAATTCCAGGCTGTTGGCGCCAAGCGCCTGGACCTGGATGGGGCCGTTGGTGAAGACCTTGATATCGGCATCGACGCCGTGCTTGGCATAGAAGCCCTGGTCGGCCGCGACGCCGGCCACGCTGGCGCCCCAGAAGTCGCCGTTGTAGCCGATGCGTGCCGCCGTTCCCGCCGCTCCGGCAGGGATGCCAGAGGCAGCGAACGCGGCAAGTGCCGCCGATGATGCGATGAGGTTACGTCTTGTCAGTGTCACCATACTCTCCTCCTGTCACTGTTACTGGTGGTAAACGGCTTGCCAGACGCGGTTGCGGATGCTCATGAACTCCGCCGAAAGCCGGATTTCCTCGGTTCTTGGGTAAGGCAGGCCGACTTCGATGATCTCCTGCAGCCTGCCGGGCCGCGCCGCCATGACGATGACGCGGTTGGCGAGGTAGACCGCCTCGTCGACATCGTGGGTGATGAACATCACGGTGCGCCGCTCCCGGCTCCAGGTGTCGAGCAACTGGTCCTGGAGCTGCACGCGGGTCAGTGCGTCGAGCGCCCCGAAGGGCTCGTCCATCAAAAGGATCGAGGGATCGACCGCATAGGCCCGGGCGATCGCGCAACGCTGCTTCATGCCGCCCGAAAGCGTCTTCGGCAGCGCGTCGGCGAAGTCGCCAAGGCCGACGAGATCGATGAAACGCTCGGCGATCTGCCGGCGGCGCGAAGCTTCCTCGCCCTTGATGCGCAGCCCGAACTCGACGTTCTGGCGTACGGTGAGCCAGGGAAACAGCGCGTATTGCTGGAAGATCATGCCGCGCTCCGGACCCGGCCCCTCGACCGCCTTGCCATCGACCAGCACGGTGCCCTCGCTCGGCTTCAGCAGGCCGGCCGCGATGTTGAGCGCGGTCGACTTACCGCAGCCGGACGGACCGACGACGGTGACGAATTCGCCGTCGGCGATGTCGAGCGACAGCCGGTCAAGCGCGACGAAGGCATTGTCCTTGAGGTCGAACCGGCGCGTGACCTTGTCGAAGACGATCTTGGGCGGCATCACACGCGCTCCTGCCAGACGGTCAGCCGGCGCTCGATCACCAAAAGGATGCGATCCATGGCAAGGCCGAGAAGGCCGATGGTGATCAGGCTGACGAAGATGGTCGGCAGGTCGTAGTAGAGTTGCGCCTGCTGCATGCGGAAACCGAGGCCGGTCTGCGCGGCGATCAGTTCGGCGGCCACCAGCGTCGCCCAGGCCGAGCCGAGGCCGATGCGCACGCCGACCAGGATGAACGGCGTCGATGCGGGAATGATGACGCGCAGGAAGATGGTCATGTCCTTGGCGCCGAGCACGCGCGCGGCGTTGATCATCGTCTTGTCGACGCTGATGACGCCCTGATAGGTGGCGACGACGCTGGCCAGGAAGGAGGCCAGGAAGATGACGAAGACCTTTGGCGTCTCGTCGATGCCCATCGTTACGATCGCCAGCGGAATGATGGCCAGCGGTGGGATCATGCGGAAGAACTGCAGATACGGCTCGATAAGCGAGCGCGCGACCTTGTACCAGCCCATGACGAAGCCGACCGGGATCGCCAGGATGACGCCGAGGAGAAAGCCGGTCATCACCCGAGCCAGGCTCGACGTGATGTCGGTGGCGAGCTGCCCGTTTGCGATCAGATCGATAAACCTGGACGCAACCTGTGGCGGTGGCGGCAGGCCCACCGCGCCGCCCGCCGTCAGCACCCACCAGATGGCGATGCCGGCGACGAGACCGCAGAGATTGAGCGCGAGACCGCGATAGTCGATACCCCGATCCTCGTTCGAGCCGCCGCCGGAGCGTGTCGTCTTCGACGCTTCGCTCATCGCGACACCCCCGAATAGAAAAAATGGTCGAGCGCCGCCGCAGCAGCACCGATGGCGCCGGCACCTGGGCCAAGGCTCGACCGCTCGACCCGCAGCACGTCGCGCATCGGCGGCAGGACGCGTGGCGGAACGCCCCGCCTTATATGATCGATGAAGCTTTCCGGGGCTTCGGCCAGGTGACCGCCAAAGACGATCAGATCGGGATTGAGCAAATTGGTCGCCGTCGCTATGGCCGTCGTCAGATGCCGGAGCGCCGCGTTCCAGACGTCGGGGTATTTCTCCACCGCGGCCAGCAGGCGCCTGGGATGAGGCGTGTCGATATGGGCGGCGCGGGCCAGCGCGCGTTCGGACAGGAATGTCTCCAGGCAGCCCGCATTGCCGCAGGCGCAACGCTCGCCATCCTCGACCACCTGGACATGGCCGAGCTCGACGGCCCCGTAGCCGCCGGGACGGAACGGCATGCCGTTGATCACCAGGCCGGCGCCGAGGCCGGTGCGCAGATAGATGTAGAGCAGCGCGGTCGTGTCGCGCCCGATGCCGTAGCGCGATTCCGCCAGCGCCATCGCGCTGACATTGTGCTCGACCACCACCGGCATACGCAGCGCCGTTTCGAGTTCGTCGGCGAACGGCACGTCCTTCCAGTCGTAATTGACCGACTGCAGGTTGCGGCGGCGCTTGGTGTCCACCGGTCCCGGCACGCCGAGCCCCAGGCCGATCAGGCGCGAACGGTCGACGCCGGTCTTCTTGATCAATTGCTCGACGATCCGCACCACCATGCCGATCACCGCGGCGGGTTCGCTGGTGGCGGTGTCGAAATGCTGCGAGGCCATGGCTTTCGAGGCGGCCCTGAGGTCGGTGATGGTCGCGTCGATCGTTCCCGCGCCAATGTGCACGCCAACCACGGACAGGGCGTCGGGCACCAGCGCGACGCCGATCGCCGGCCGGCCGACGGGTGCATCGCCGGCAGTGGCCTGGTTGAGCTCGACCACGGTGCCTTCCCGCAGGAGATGGGCCGTCAGATGGGTCAGGGCGGTGGGCGACAGCGAGGTGCGCCGCGCCAGTTCGGCGCGCGACTGCGGACCGTCGTCGCGCAGGATTCGCAGGATCGCTCCGTGGTGCGCGCCCATTCTTCCTCCCTATTATTTTCTAATGTTAATAAATTAATTAAGCCTGTCAAGCACGGCAAAGCGCGGCTTGCGACTGGCATCGATGCACCTGGGTTTCACCCTACCCTGCCGCTGGAGTAGGGGCATTGACGCGAGGGGAGATAGCGGGGAAGGCAAGGCCGTCATGAGTAGGTCGAAGATCAGCCAAGCGGAGACGGCCACCTATGCCGCTTGGCTCCCGCGCGCGCTAAGCTGCGGTGGCAGCCGAGCGCTTGAACAGGATGGTCACCCGCGTGCCCTCGCCGGCGCTCGACGTCACGTCGAACTCCGCCTTGGCATTCTCGGTCAGCGAGCGGGCGATCAGCGCGCCGAGTTTGCCGCGCTTGGGCCAGCTCTCGCCGTCCGGCAGGCCAATGCCGTCATCGGCGACCACGATGCGGCAGCCATCGCCGTCAACGATGCTGTGCAGCGTGATCGTACCGCCGTCGCGCCCCTGGAAGGCATGTTTGAGCGCATTGGTCAAAAGTTCGTTCACCACCAGCCCGGTCGGCATGGCGACATTGATCGACACCGGATAGGTGTCGACCTTCATGTCGAGGCGGATGCCCTCGACCGCATGCGAGTTCATGACCGCCGACGCGATCTGGCTGAGATAGACACCAAGATCGACCTCATCCTTGCCATCGTCCCCCGACAGCGTCTGGTAGAGGATCGCCAGCGCATCGACGCGCCCCGCCAGCCTCTCGAAACGCTTCTGGTCCGGTTCGGCCGCGTTGCGCGTCTCCATCCGGATCAGCGCGGTGATCATCTGCAGATTGTTCTTCACCCGGTGCTGGAGTTCGCGCAGCAGCGTGTCCTTCTCACGGATGCGCTCGTCGATCGATCGCGCATCTTCGGTTTCGCCATGGGCCGAAACGTCGACCAGCGCCACCAGCCGGAAGCAGGCCTTGCCATTGTCGTCCTCGATGACGTTGGAATAGACGTCGACGATAGTCGGTTGGCCTTCCTTCCGCTCCAGCCGGAACGTGCCGATGAAATCAGTGTCCTCGACCACGGCCTCGAACAGCGGCCGGTCCTTCTGCTTGTGCAGGCCGGTGCCGGAAAGCGCCGCCCAGTGTTGGCGAGCGAGCATCGCCGCCTTGAGGCCGGACAGTTTCTCGAATTCCGGATTGGCATAGACGACACGCTCCTTCGAACCCAGGTCCGAGACGGCAATGGCGATCGGCACCTGGTCGAGGAACTTCTTGAACTGTTCGCTTTCGAGCGCGCTGGCAAGGTCCGGCGTTTCGAGCAGCTGCCCGACCGCTTCGGCCTTCTGTGTATCGGATGTCATCTGCGGCGCCTATGCTGTGTGGGCACCATCAATAACAGCGATGCGATCACCCCGCCATCGCCAAACATGGAGTCCGCATTTTCACGCCCCGCATCGGCGATGGCGGCGTGTCTGCCGAATTGACGCCGCTGCCTGAGAGCGCCTCAGGAGGCCGGCTTCGACGCCAGCCGTGGACCGGCCTTGACGTCGACGATCTCCGGCTTGGCGCTGTCGACCGCGCCATCCCAGCCGCCGCCGAGCGCCTTGTTGAGGGCGATGTAGTTGGTCGCCAGCAGGACGCGGCTTTGCAGCAGCGAGTCCTCGGCCGAATAGAGCGAGCGCTGGGCGTCGAGCACGTCGAGGAGGCTTGTCTCGCCGGCCTTGTAGAGCGTGCCTTCGAGACTTGCCGCCTCGCCATAGGACTTCGCGGACGAGGCGAGCTTGCCGATCCGGATGCGCTCCTGCGACAACAGCACCAGCGCGTTCTCGACATCCTCGAGCGCCGTCAGCACCGAAGACCGGTAAGCGATGAAATACTGATCGCGTTGCGCCTTGGCGACCTCGACGGCCGCCTGCAATTGGCCGGCATTGAACAGCGGCACACTCAGCGTCGGCCCGAACGACCAGCCGATCGACGAATTCTTGCCGAGATCGCCAAGCTTCAGCGCCGCCGTGCTGATGTCTCCCGTCAGGCTGACCGATGGATAGCGGGCGGCTTCGGCCTGGCCGATCTTGGCGGTATATTGCGCATATTGGCGCTCCGCCATGCGCAAATCGGGCCGCGATAGCAGGAGGTCGGCGGGAATTCCGGTGGGCATCGGCAGGCGCGGTGCAGGAATGGGCGCGACCCGCTTCAGCCGCTCGTTGAGCGAGGCAGGCGGCCGGCCGGCCAACACCGCGAGACGATGCACGGCCTGCGTATAACTTGCCTCCAGCGTCGGAACGGCGGCTTCGGTGCTCGCTGCCTGCCCCATCGCCTTGGCGACATCGGCGGCGGTCGCCGTGCCCGCCTGCGCCATGGTGCGGGTAAGTTCGGCGGTCTGCCTTTGCGACGCGGCCGAACGACGGGCGAGCGCGATGCGGGCCTGGTAGCCGCGCGCCTGGGTATAATAGGAAGCGACATCGCCGACCAGGGTGAGAAGCGTCGAGCGCAGTTCCTCCTGCGAGGCGTTCAGCCCGTAGCGCGCGGCCTCTACGCCCCTCCGGTTGGCGCCGAACAGGTCGAGCTCCCAGCTTGCATCGAAGCCGGCCTGGTACTCGCTGTAGGTGGCGTCAGAGCCTGATGTGGTCTCGGCCGACTTGTTGCGGGAGGCCGAGCCGGAGCCGTCGGCCGAAGGCAGCAATGTGCCGGCACTCTGGCGATAGCTGGCGCGCGCCTCGCGGATTTTTGCCTTGGCGGTGGCGACATCGAGATTGCCGGCAACCGCTTCCTCGACAAGCGTGTTCAGCTCGGGATCGCGTAGCCGCTGCCACCATTTTGACAGTCGTGCCGGCTGGGCAGGCTTTGTCGGCTTCTGGCCGCTCCAATTCGCCGGCATTGCCATTATCGGTGTCTGATAATCCGGACCGACGACGCATCCCGCGAGCAGGACAGCGGTGAGCATGGGCGCAAGAAGCCGCCTCGCGGCCACCGAGCCACGTTCCAAACCTGTCATGTGAAGTTTTCCTTATTGCTGGGTGGCCGTCACCGGCGTCTCGCCCGTATCTGGTTTGGCCGCCCTGCCCTTGAAGATGCGCCGCACCGTGACGAACAATAGCGGCACCAGGAAGACGCCGATCACCGTCGCCGCGATCATGCCGCCCATCACGCCGATGCCGACCGAGTTCTGCGCGCCCGAGCCCGCACCGCTGGCGATCGCCAGCGGCAGCACACCGAGGATGAAGGCCAGCGACGTCATCAGGATCGGCCGCAGCCGTTGTCGCGCCGCCTCCAGCGTCGCCTCGACCAGCCCCATCCCGGCGGCTTGCCGCTCGATGGCGAACTCGACGATGAGGATGGCGTTCTTGGCGGCGAGACCGATCGTGGTCAAAAGGCCGACCTTGAAATAAACGTCGTTGGACTGGCCGAACAGGCTGGCCGCCAGCAGCGCGCCGAAGATGCCGATCGGCACCGACAGCATGACCGCGAACGGGATCGACCAGCTCTCGTAGAGTGCGGCCAGGCACAGGAACACGACCAGCGCCGAAATCGCGTAGAGCGACAGCGCCTGGTTGCCGGAAAGCTTCTCCTGGTGCGACAGCCCGGTCCACTCGTGCGAATAGCCGGCGGGCAGTTGCGCGACGAGCTTGTCGATCTCGTCCATGGCGGCACCCGAGCTGACGCCCGTGGCCGCCGCGCCCTGGATCTCGACCGCCGCCGA
Organism: Mesorhizobium sp. M7A.F.Ca.US.005.03.1.1; assembly: GCF_003997975.1. NCBI lineage: Bacteria > Pseudomonadati > Pseudomonadota > Alphaproteobacteria > Hyphomicrobiales > Phyllobacteriaceae > Mesorhizobium > Mesorhizobium sp. M7A.F.Ca.US.005.03.1.1. The sequence continues at coordinate 9,135 of NZ_RZRO01000033.1, read as the reverse complement.
ACCATTGTAGCGCTCCAGCCTGGGCGAGCCGAATGTCCAGTGGCTGGAGGCAAAGGCCGAGAACGGCACCATGGCGCCGCTGGCGTTGCGGACCTGCCATTTGTCCAAATCTTCCGGCTGCATGCGGAAGTTCGGGTCCGACTGCAGATAGACCGGTTTCACCCGCCCGCGATCGATGAAGTCGTTGACGTAATCGCTGCCCCAGGCGGTCGAAAGCGTGTTGTTGATGTCGGCCAGGCTGACGCCCAGCGCGCTGGCCTTCTCCTGGTCGATGTCGACCGAGAATTGCGGCTGGTCTTCCTGGCCGTTGGGCCTTGTGTTGGCGAGCACCTTGCTCTGCCCGGCCAGGGCCAGAAGCTGGTTGCGCGTCTGGATCAGCGCGTCATGGCCGGCGCCGTTGACGTCCTGCAGGTAGAAGTCGAAGCCGTTGGTATTGCCGAAGCCCTGGATGGCGGGAGGCGCGAGCGCGAAGACCTGCGCGTCCCTGATCTTCGAAAACGCGCCCATCGCCCGGCCGGCGATGGCCTGCGCGGCGGAAGCCGGCGATTTGCGCAGGTCGAAATCCTTCAGCCGCACGAAAGCGATGCCGACATTCTGCCCTGCGCCGCCGAAGCCGAAGCCGGAGGCGGTGAACACCCCGTCGACGACGTCCTTCTCCTGGTTGAGATAATGGTCGGTCACTTCTGCCAGCACGCGCTCCGTGCGATCCTGCGTCGCGCCGACCGGCAGCTGCACGCTGGTGATCAGGATGCCCTGGTCCTCTTCCGGCAGGAACGAGCTCGGCAGCCGGGCAAACATCCAGCCCACGGCAACGACGATGGCCAGGAACATGACGAGGAAGCGCCAGGATCGGTTGATGATGCCGTGCGAGCCGTCGCGGTAGGCAAGCGTGCCGCGGTCGAAGACACGGTTGAACCAGCCGAACGGGCCGGTCTGCGTCGCGTGGTCCTTGGGCGGCCGCAGGATGGTGGCGCAAAGTGCGGGCGTCAGCACAAGGGCGACCAGCACGGACAGCACCATCGCCGAGACGATGGTCACCGAGAATTGCCGGTAGATGATGCCGGTCGAGCCGCCGAAGAAAGCCATCGGCACGAACACGGCCGAAAGCACCGTGGCGATGCCGATCAGCGCGCCGGTGATTTCGTGCATCGACTTGCGCGTCGCCTCCTTCGGCGACAGGCCTTCCTCCTGCATCACGCGTTCGACATTCTCGACGACGACGATGGCGTCGTCGACCAAGAGGCCGATGGCCAGCACCATGGCGAACATGGTCAGTGTGTTGACGGAATAGCCGAACAGCGACAGCACGCCGAACGTGCCGAGCAGCACCACCGGCACGGCGATCGTCGGGATGATGGTGGCGCGCAAATTCTGCAGGAAGATGAACATCACCAGGAACACCAGCACGATCGCTTCGGCCAGCGTCTTGACCACTTCCTCGATCGACAGCCGCACGAAAGGCGAGGTGTCGTAGGGATAGACGACCTCGACCCCTTGCGGGAAGGTCGAGCTCAGCCGGGCGATCGTCGAACGCACCGCTTCGGCGGTGTTGATGGCGTTGGCGCCGGTCGCCAAATTGACGGCGACGCCGGCCGCCGGCTTGCCATTGTAATTGGCCTGCGTCGTATAGCTTTCGGCGCCGAGCTCGACGGTGGCGACATCGTTGAGGCGGACCAGAGAGCCATCGGTCTGGCTCTTCAGGATGATGTTGCGGAACTGTTCGGCGGTCTGCAGCCGGCTCTTGGCCGTCACCGTGGCATTGAGCTGCTGGCCCTTGCGCGCCGGCAGGCCGCCAAGCTGGCCGGCCGAAACCTGCGTGTTCTGCGCCTCGATCGCCGAGGCAATGTCGCTCGGCATCAAGGCGTATTTGGCGAGCTGGTCCGGATCGAGCCAGATGCGCATGGCATAGCCGGAGCCGAACAGCTGCGTCGAGCCGACGCCTTCGACGCGCTTCAGCGTGTCGTTGACGGTGGCGTCGACATAGTCGGCGAGATCGGTCGAGTTCATCTTGGCGTCGGTCGAGACGAAGCCGATGACCATCAGGAAGCCGGTCGAGGATTTGGAGACGGTGATGCCGTTGCTCTGCACCACCTGCGGCAGCTGCGACTGCACCAGCTGCAGCTTGTTTTGCGTCTGCACCTGGGCGGTATCGGGATCGGCCGCTGTGGTGAAGGTCAGCGTGATCGAGGCCGAACCGGTCGAGGTCGACGTCGCCGTCATGTAGTCGAGATTGTCGATACCGGTCATGCCTTGCTCGATGACCTTGGTCACCGAGTTCTCGACCGTCTGCGCGTCGGCGCCCGGATAGGTGGCGCTGATGTTGACTGTCGTCGGCGCAATCTGCGGATATTGCGAGATCGGCAGCGAGGTGAGCGCCAGGAGGCCGCCCAGCATGATCACGATGGCGATCACCCAGGCGAAGATCGGCCGGTTGATGAAGAATAGTGACATCGCTCAGTTCCCGGTCGCGGCGGCAGGCGCCGGTTTCGCCGCATTGGACGCGGCCGGTGCGGCGGACGTGCTCTGCCCGCGGTCCTTGACCTCGCCGGTCGTCTCGTCGATCGTCACTTCGACACCCGTCGCATCGCCGCCGGGGCGCACCAGTTGCATGCCCTCGACGATGACGCGGTCGCCGTCGCCGACACCCGAATCCACCAGCCAGTTGTTGCCGACGCTGTTGCGCACGGCGAGCACGCGCGTCTCGACCTTGCCCTGCGCATTGATGACCATGGCGGTGGCCTCGCCCTTGGTGTTGCGGCTGACGGCACGCTGCGGCACCAGGAAACTGTTCTGGGCAACGCCCTCCTCGACCAGTGCCCGCACATACATGCCGGGCAGAAGCAGGCGGTCGGGATTGGGGAACTCGGCCCTGAGCGCAAAGGTGCCGGTGGTCTGGTCGACATTGGCGCCGGCGAATTCCAGCTTGCCGGTCTGCGTGTAGATGGTGCCGTTCTCGAGCTTCAGCTTCACGCTGACATTGGGCCCGCTGAACTTCAGCCGCCCTTCCGAGATCGCCTGGCGCAGATTGAGCAGGTTGGTGCTCGACTGCGTGACGTCGACATTGATCGGATCGAGGGCACGGATGGTGGTCAGCACCGTGTCCTGGTTCGCGGTCACCAGCGCGCCCGGCGTCAGCGTGGACTTGTCGATGCGCCCGGCGATCGGTGCCGTGATGGAGGTCCGGTCGAGGCTGATGCGCGCCGTCTCGGCACTGGCCTTGGCCGAGGCGACATCGGCTTGCGCCTGCGCCAGCGTGGCGGCGGCATCGTCATAATCCTGTTTGGAAACAACGTTCTGCTTCAACAGGCCGGCATAACGGTCGAACTTGGCCTGCGCCGTAGGCACCGCCGCTTCCGCCTTCTGCTGTGCGGCGACCGCGCTGTCGTAGGACGCCTTGTAGCTCGCCGGATCGATGAGGTAGAGCGGCTGTCCAGCCGCCACCTCGCTGCCCTCCTTGAACAGGCGCTGCTGGATAATGCCGTTCACCTGCGGGCGCACTTCGGCAACCAGCGAGGCCGCCGTGCGTCCCGACAGTTCGGCGGTGATCGCCACCGATTGCGGATGCAGGGTGACGACGCCGACTTCCGGTTTGCCGGGCGCGCCCATGCCTGCGGGGGCGCTGCTCTCCTGCGAGCAGGCCGCCAGCAGAAAGGCGGATGCGAACATCGCGGTCCAGGGCGCCAGACGGCGTGCCGGCTGCAAAGACGGGCTAGGCTGGATAGACATGGACTGAATGATCTTTCGCTGGAGTTGCGGGCGCGGGCAATCGACCGCTTGGTCGAGGCATGCCGGCCGATATCTTGATGGTGGGCCGCGCCGGTCTGCGGGCGGCGACGAGCAATGCTTCGAAGCGGCTCATGTCGCGCTCCTTCTCGGCGGCCGGAGCTGCTCGAAGGTCGAGTAGCCGGCCGCGATGCCCACCAACATCATTATGCCGATCAGCGAGGACATGCCAAGCGCCTTGCCGGAATTCACGCGATCTTGCGGTCATGATGCCCATGGTTGTCGAGCGGCTGCGACAGCGGGAGCGACAACCGCCAGGCGGCGAAACTCAGGCGGATCGCGCCCTTCAGCGTGTCGACCGACGGGGCCAGCGGCATGCCTCGCCCGACAGGACCGAACGAGAGCCTCGGGCTGGCGGACGCGAGCAGCCGCAGCATGATCATGGCTTCCCACATTGTCGTGCTTCCATTGCAGGGTTCGAATTGGGCATGGTTCCGAATTGGCGCGATTCGAACTGGGCGTGATCGAAACGAGGATGGCGGAGATACGCCCGCCATCCCCGGAGAACCGGCCGACCCGAGAACGGGTTGGGTACCGGGCCGGCCGGTGCAGTCGGTCAGAGTTGCTCGTCGTTCCCGGGCTGGGGCGGGAGCTGCCTGCCATCGTTGGGCAGGCCTCTGGGGCCGGCTGCATCGTTCGGCGGACCGCCCCAGGGACCGGGGGGTGATCCATGGGCACGTTCCGCCGAAGCGAGGAGTTCGAGTTGTTCGGGCGTCAGCTTGGCGCGCAGTTCAGCGATCGCCTCCTTCAGTCTGCCGGCCGAAACCGCGCGGGCGGTAACGTCGTCGGCCAGCTTTTCCTGGAATGCGAAGGGATCGGGCTTGCCGCCCGGGCCTGCTGCGTCGGGGTCCTTCGCTTCAGCACCAACGGGCCGCCCGCGGTCAGGCCGAGGCTGCGAAAGCACCGCCTGCAGCGCGCTGGTGTAGTCGCGCCAGGCGTCGAGTTGTTCGGTGCGGATGCCGACGCGGGTCTCCAGCGCGGCGAGCCGGGCGGCCAGCATGAATTCCGGCGGCGGACCCATGCGGCGGGGGCCAAAGCCTTGCGGGCCGAAACCCTGCGAACCAGGTCGCATCGGTCCATGCGGGCCGGGTCCATTCCGGCCGTGGCCTGCCCCATCCTGCATGGCCATGACAGGGGACGGCTCACCGGGTCCGGCGCCGGGGTCGGGCTGCGCCGCCAGCGCGGGGTGAATTGCGGCGACGGAAAACAGGCCGAGCGCAAGAAGTCTGCTTGGCATAAAGATGTTCCTTTCTCTCATGCTTCGGACGGTTCAGAGGATAGGAAGCGTCTTTGTCCGCTTCGCGTCGGCGTGTTGCCGAAGGTTTCCGCAAAAGGGCAATTTGTTTCCGAATGTTTCCCATGGCCCGCCGGAAACGTTCGGTTGCAATTTTCCACGCCGCTCGGGCGCGGCTCTCCTATAATCGCGGCAAGCCCCTGCAATCACGGGTCCCAATATTCATCGGCAACGGCACGGTCATGCAGTCACAACCCCATATCCTCGTCGTCGACGACGACCGCGAGATCAGGACGCTTCTCCAGCGTTACCTCGACAGCCAGGGCTTTCGCGTCACGGCGGCGGCGGACCGGCGCGAATGCGAGCAACGGCTTGGCTCCGGCCAATTCGACCTGATCGTGCTCGACGTGATGCTGCCGGACGGCTCGGGGCTCGATATCTGCCGCGGTTTGCGCGACCGCAAGCCGCACACCCCGATCATCCTGCTGACCGCGCTGAAGGAAGATGTCGACCGCATCATCGGCCTGGAACTCGGCGCCGACGACTATCTCGGCAAGCCGTTCAACCCGCGTGAGCTCATTGCCCGCATCCGCGCGGTGCTCAGGCGCTCGACGCCCGAGGAGGCGCCCGCGCCGCCGCGCGCGCGCATCTACCGCTTTGCCAGCTACAGGCTGGAACCGGAGACCCGCAAGGTGACGGATGCGCGAGGCGTGGCCGTCGACCTCACCGGCGCCGAGTTCGATCTTTTGCAGGTGTTTCTCGACCGTCCCGGCCGGCTTTTGTCGCGCGACCAGCTTCTCGACCTGACGCAGGGCCGCGAACGCGATCCGCTCGAACGCTCGGTCGATGTGCTGGTGAGCCGGCTGCGCCGGAAATTTTCCGACACCGGCGACGGGCCGCTGTTCAAGACCGTGCGCAATGGCGGCTACCAGCTCACGGCGCGTGTCGAGACCGTGGAGAGCCACGCGTGAATTCGCTGCGCCGCCGTCTCATCCTGCTGTTGGTCGCCTCGATCGTCGGCGTCGTCGGCCTGGCGACGGCCGCCGTCATCAGCGTGCGCGGTGGCGGACCGCCGCCGGAACTGACCGTGCCCTGGATTGCCCAACAGATGGAAATGGTGGTGCGGCTCTTGCCGGGGCCGATCCCCGACGTCCTGCGGGTTCAATTCGCCGACCATCCAGCGGGCGGCAAGGTGGCTCGTGCGGAAACGGCGATGCTCAACGACATCCTGCACCGGCGTGGCCTCGACTTTCCCGCGGTCGTCAACGAGAAGCCGGACGAACCCGGCCAGATCGCATCGATGCACCTGCCCGACAGCCGATGGGCGATCATTGAGGTGCCGCACCTCAAGCCGCCGCGGCGAGAATGGCTGGTTCTGGCCGGCTGGATCTCGCTGATCGTCGCCGGCGCCACGGCGGTATCGGTCTATTTCACCTCGGTGCTGATCCGACCGCTCGAAATGCTGGAGGCCGCCGTCTCCAAGATCGGATCGGACGGCGTGCTGGCGGCGGTGCCGGAAGTGGGTTCGGCCGAGGTCAAGGCCACCGCGCATGCGCTGAACCAGCTCTCGTCGCGGCTGCGGACCGCCATGGAAAGCCGCATGCGGCTGGTCGCGGCCGCCGGCCATGATCTGCGCACGCCGATGACGCGCATGCGGCTGCGCGCCGAATTCCTGGACGACGAACGCGACAAATGGCTTCACGACCTCGACGAACTCGATCGCATCGCCGACAGCGCCATCCGCCTGGTGCGCGAAGAGGTCAACCAGGACGCCGTCGAAGCGGTGGACCTGGCAAAGACGGTGCGCGATATCGAAGCCGAGATGGTGTCGCTCGGCCATGCCGTCTCGATCGGGCACCTGGAAAAGGTTTGCGTGCGCGCCGGCGCGCTCGGCCTGCGCCGCGCCTTGCGCAACCTGATCGTCAACGCCGCCACCCATGGCAAGGCGTGCCGCATCGACCTGGCCGCGGCCGACAATCGCGCCGTGCTGACCATATCGGACCATGGGCCGGGCATCCCCCCGGAACTCCTGAACAAGGCGTTCGAGCCCTTTTTCCGCGTCGACCCCGGCCGCCTGCAATCGATCCCCGGAGCTGGTCTTGGCCTCGCCATCGCCAAGGAAATCATCGAGCGCTACGGAGGCACGGTAACACTGGAAAACCGCCGGGGCGGCGGGCTGGAGCAGACGGTGGTGTTCGACGCGGTGTGAGGGTTGGCGGTCAGCCGAGTAATGGGCGTTGCGCGTGGCAACGACGAAAAACAGAGACGATGCTGCACCGCGCAAAGCTAATGGTTCCAAATCATTTCTTCACGGAGCCAGGGCCGGATCCATATAGATAAAATATAGATTACGGAACTTCCTGTGATCTAACAAAGAACTAGGCTCTCAAGCCACGAGCTCGCAAATCAACCGAGGCGGGAACATCGGCAAAATTTAAACCACAGCGTTAAGTTCTGAGAAAAATCGCCAGAATTGACGAGAAACGCTCGGTTTTCTCAATTTTTTAGCACTTGCTCACATAAGTATTTCAGCTGGGTAGATTTTTTGTGTTGCGCCGCACAATGCCGTAGCCGAACGATCTCCTGGGGGACTCGTTTGCGACTGGATATGCGCCGTGGAGGATCCCGCCAGGTTGACCAGCTTGAGCCACCCGTCCGTCGATTTCGAGCGTAGGTTCGACGATGCCTGCGCTCTGGCGGGTCTCGTCCGCCTTGGCCTGCCGCTCGAAACGGCCGGCTGGCGGCTTGGTCGCGACCATCACGCTGGCGGATGCCGCTGATGGGAAGCGCACGCGACATCCAACTGGATGCGTTGAGAGCCATCGCCGTGACGATGGTGTTGTATTCCCATTTCTTCGCCGCTGGAGGATCTTCATTCTGGGGCCATATCGGCGTGCGGCTGTTCTTCGTGCTGAGCGGCTTCCTGATCACGCGCCTGCTCCTAGAAGCGCGTTCGGCCGCCGAATTCGAGACCGGCCCCGCGCTGCGATCCTTCTATATCAGGCGAGGCTTGCGGATATTTCCGCCCTATTTCGCCGTCCTGGGTTTCGTCTGGCTGGTCGACCTGGACCAATCCAGGGGATCGCTGGTCTGGCATGCGCTTTACCTGTCGAATTTCTGGTATGCGCTGCGCAATGACTGGAACCCTTGGGTGCTGTGCCATTTCTGGAGCCTGAGCATCGAGGAGCAGTTCTATCTTGCCTGGCCGCTGGTCGTCCTGCTGGCCCCGCGCCGCCGCTTCGAACAGATCTGCATCGGCGTCATCGCGCTGTCGCTGGCCTATCGCTTTTACTGGCCGCTCACCGCCAACACGGCGCTGGCGCGCGACCTGCTGCCGCCGGCATCCATGGATGCGCTGGCGACGGGCGCGCTGCTTGCCTGCTGGCGATCCAGGGGCGCGGCCCTGCCGCACTGGATGCGGCTCAGCTGGCCTGCCTTCGCGGCCGCATTCCTTGTCATCGAGTGGTTTGTGCCTGCGCCCGCCGATCCGATGCTCGAATGGACCCATTGGCTGGTGCGGCAAGTCCTGCCGCTGGTGCCGCTGATGGTCATCGTCGCAGCCTGTTCGCGCGGCCTTGGCGGCACTTTGGGAAAGCTTGCCGAACTGCCGCCGCTGCTGGGCCTTGGCCGCATCAGCTACGGCGTCTATCTCTATCATCCGATATTGCTGTCGCTCGCCGTCAAAGCGCAACCCTGGATTCCGCTCAACGTCTCGGAGCAAGGGCCAGGGCGTTTCCTGGTTGCGAGTGCCGCCACGATTGTCGCGGCCTCGATTTCCTGGGTGGTTTTCGAGAGGCCGCTCAACAGCCTGAAGCGCCACTTCCCCTATGTCGCGCGCACCCGCTCCGCACAGGGCAGCCATGGCGGCTGGCTCGCGACGGCGGCTGGCGGATCGCCCGATGGCCGCACACCGGCGCTCGAACTCCAGCGCACGGATGCAAGACGATGACTGCCGCACCGCTCGTCTCCGTCCTGTTGCCGGTCTACAATGCCGGTCCCTATCTCGCCACCGCGCTGGGAAGCATCCTGCGGCAGGATCACAGTCGCCTGGAGATCATCGCGATCGATGACGGGTCGACCGACAATTCGCTCGAGATACTCAAGCGATGCCAAAAGAC
>NZ_RZRO01000032.1:22760-57483 GCF_003997975.1 Mesorhizobium sp. M7A.F.Ca.US.005.03.1.1 | reverse complement strand
ATCGGCGACCGCGCATGCGGTGACGCTCAGCGCCAGCGGTCCAATCGAATCCAGCGTTGCCGACAATGGGTAGGCGCCGGTCAATGGCACGCGCCGCGCCGTCGGCTTGAAGCCGACGACGCCGTTCAGCGATGCCGGTATGCGCACCGAACCGCCCGTATCCGAGCCAATGGCGATGTCGCAGGTGCCTTCGCCGACCGAAACGCCGGCGCCCGAAGACGAACCTCCCGGGATACGGCTGGCATCCATCGCATTGCCGGGCGTGCCATAGTGCTGGTTGTCACCGATCGCGGTGAAGGCGAATTCGGTCATGTTGGTCTTGCCGACGATGACCGCGCCGGCCTGCCGCAGCCGGCTGACGATCACGGCATCGCGCAAGGCGGGCGCGGCGGTCTTGAGCATCAGCGAGCCGGCCGTGGTTGGCTCGCCGGCGACATCGAACAAATCCTTGATCGAGACGATGGTGCCGTCGAGCGGCCCGAGCGTCACGCCGGCTTGGCTGCGCGCATCGCTGGCATCGGCCGCGGCCCTCGCGGCTTCGGCATAGAGCTTCGTGAACACACGCTCTTCGCCGGCACGGGCGGCGAGGCGCGCAAGGATGATTTCCAGATGATCACGGACGGATTGCATTTTCGGTGTCGGACTCCGGACGCCCTGAACGTCTTAAGGGATAGCGGCCAGTGCCTGGCTTGCCGAGACTTAACCCGGCGCAGACGGTTTTGCACCCTGTCGAATGCGAGGAACAAAGGCAGTTGCCACTGCGGCAAGGTCGCCTTCGAATTCAAGGCCGAACTGACCAGCGCCATCAGGTGCAATTGCTCGATCTGCTCGCGCAAGGGCGCCCTGTTGTGTGCCATCCCGCACGGGACCTTGCGGGTCCTGGCCTGGGGCGACGATTTGGGCACCTACACATTCGGCAATCATGCCATCGCGCACCGGTTCTGCCGGGCCTGCGGCATCCATCCCTTTGCGGAGGATGTCCGCGAGGGCCGTGAACGCAGCGCCTACATCAACATCAACTGCGTGGCCGATCTCGACCCCTCGACCCTGTCGGTCTTCGATTTCGACGGGCGGTCGGCCTGAGTTCGTTCGTCGCTGCCGTCACAACGGCGTCGACCCGAAAACCGTGATGGTTCTCGGGCCGACGCGCAGGTGTCAGGGAAGCCTGATTGCGGCGAGGCTACTCGGCCTGCTTCGGGCCGCGCAGGAACACCACGCTGGCCGCCAGCAATGTCGCCGCGCCGCAATGGGCGAAGGCACTGGCGACGCCGGTGTGGTCGACCAGCAGGCCGCCGAAGACGGCGCCGAGCGCGATCGCCACCTGGAACGTCGCCACCATCAGTCCGCCGGCGCTTTCTGCCTGGTCGGGTGCTGCCCGCACCAGCCAGCTCTGCAGCCCGACCGGAACCGCGCCGAAAGCAAAGCCCCAGACCGCAACGGCGGCAGCGGCGATCGTCGGCGAAGCTCCGAAAACCAGCATCGAGGCGGCGGCCGGTGCGATCAGCAAGGGCGCCAGCCCAACGGCTGCCTTGAGGCTGCGCTCGGCCAGGATGCCGCCGGCGACATTGCCGAAGAAGCCGCCAATGCCATAGGCCAGCAGCACCAGCGAGATCGTCTCGATGTCGAGCACGGGGACCTTCTCGAGGAAGGGACGGACATAGGTGAAGCCGGCAAAGTGTCACGAAGCGACCAGCAGCGCCACTCTGATCGACGGACGCTTCAGCACGTCGAGCAAGGTGCGGAAGCTTGCCACACCCACGGGGGGCAATTTCGGAATGGTGGCCAGCTGCACCAGCAGCGCCAGGGCGGCGACCACGGTCGCAATCATGAAGGCCGTGCGCCAGCCCCAGATGTCACCGACATAGGCGCCGACCGGCGCCGCACAGACGGTCGCCAGCGAAACGCCGGTCAGGATGATCGACATGGCGCGCGGCATCAATCGCATCGGCACCAGCCGCAGCGCGGCCGTGGATCGCTGGGTCTGGATGAATTGCCAAGCCTTCCGGACGCAATGCCATTGCCGGGCCACCCGCATGCAATAGCTTGCCAGAACCAGGCAGCGAGAGGCCGGCGGCAAGCCGGTCCGAAGAGGAGAACCAATGCCAAATCATCCGAAGCTCATCGCACTCGCCGTCATGCTTGCGGTTCCCGGGCGCGCCTTTGCCCTCGAGGACAGCTACCTGCCGGCCGACAGGATCCCCTATATGGCGGAAGTACCCGACCAGCCGCATCGTCTTGGCCCATTGTGGGGCGAGCGGGCCAAGGGTCCGGCAGGCACGTTGCTGAAGGTTCCCGGCAACTGGCGCGCACCGGTCCATGCGCACACCGCGGATTATCGTGCGGTGGTCATAAAGAGGATGTGGGCGCACTGGCAGATGGATGGCGGCGAGGCGACCAAGGTCGAACTGCCTCCTGGATCCTACTGGACCCAGAAAGCCAATGAGATGCATGACGACGCCTGCGTCTCCGACACGGAATGCGTGATCCTGCTGATCAACGACACGCCCTACGAAACCTACTTCCAGAAATAGGCTCGCATGCAGCCTATGAGGCGTGTCGCAAGCTGACGCCGCTGCCCTTGTCGAACAGCACCACCTTGTCGGGGTTCCAGGCAAAGCGCACCGCCTGCTCGATGGCGACATCGGTCCTGGCCGGCACGGTGGCACGCAGTGTCGTGTCGCCGACGCGCAGCGTCAGGATCTTTTCGACGCCGTGGTTCTCGACGTCGTGGACACGCGCCTCGACCGGCGCGCCGCTCTCGAGATGGACGTCCTCGGGACGAATGCCGAAGACGAGCGGGCGACCATCGGTCGCCCCGCCCGCCTTGGCACCCCCTGAAAAAGGCAATTCGAAATTCAGCGGCGCCATCACCGCGCGGCCGTTCACGAGCTTGCCGTCGATGAGGTTCATCGGCGGCGAGCCGACGAAGCTCGCCACATAGGTGTCGCGTGGATTGTTGTAGATCTCATGCGGTGTGCCGGTCTGGACGATTCGGCCATGGTTGAGCACGCCGACCTTGTCACCCATCGACATCGCCTCGATCTGATCGTGGGTGACGAACAGGAAGGTGGCGCCGAGCTGTATCTGCAGGTTCTTCAGTTCAGTCCGCAGCGCCTCGCGCAGCTTGGCGTCGAGCGCAGACAGCGGCTCGTCCATCAGGAACACACGCGGCTTGCGCACGATGGCGCGGCCGATCGAGACGCGCTGCATCTCGCCGCCGGACAGCCGATCCGTCTTGCGGTCGAGCAGATGCTCGATCCGCAGCGTACGGGCGGCACGGTCGACACGGTCCTTGATCTCGGCGTCGGGCAGCCGGCGAATTTTCGGCTTCAGCGGGAATTCGAGATTTTCGCGCACCGTGTAGCGCGGATAGAGCGAATATTGCTGCAGCACCAGCGCCACGTCACGCTCGGCCGCACCCCAGTCGGCAACGTCGACGCCGTCGATGAAGACCTGGCCTTCGCTGGGCTTTTCCAAGCCGGCGATAAGCCGCAGCGTCGTCGTCTTGCCGGCGCCCGTCTCGCCCAGCAGCACGAAGAACTCGCCATCGGCAATATCGAGATCGAGCCCGGTGAGCGCCGTGTGGTTGCCGAAGGTCTTTGAGATGTTCTTGAGCTGGATATGGGCCATCAGAGTCTCACCTCGAGCGACTTGCCGCTTGCCTTGTCGAAGAAATGCGCCTGGGTCGGGTCGATCCTGGCGAAGACCCTTTCACCGGGTCCGGCAACGAAGCCGCTCTTGGTGCGGGCCCGCAGCAACTCGGTTCCGACCTTGAGATCGACGATGTCGAAGGAGCCGAGCGGCTCGACGATATGCGTGTCGACAGGCACGAAGCCCTCGGTCGCCTCGCGCCGAATGAGCACGCCCTCCGGGCGAATGCCCAGCGCGAGCTCCCGCCCGGCATGGCCGTTGAGCTTCGACAGCAATGCCTGCGGAAATTCGAAGCCAGAAGCCGCGCCGCCGACCGTTACCGAGACCGCGGATCCGGTCTCGGCGACTGCGGCATCGGTGACATTCATCACCGGGCTGCCGACGAATTGCGCCACGAACAGATTTGCCGGCTGCGAATAGACCTCGTCGGGCGTGCCGACCTGTTGCAAGACGCCTGCGTGCATGATGACGATGCGGTCGGCCAGGCTCATGGCCTCGATCTGGTCGTGCGTGACATAGATGGTGGTCGAGCCCTGCTTGATGTGCAGCCGCTTGATTTCCGCGCGCATCTCCTCGCGCAGCTTGGCGTCGAGCGCGCCGATCGGCTCATCCATCAGCATGGCCTTCGGTCGCCGCACCAGAGCGCGGCCAATGGCGACGCGCTGCATGTCGCCACCCGAGAGCGCCGACGGCTTCTTGTCCAGCAGATCGGTGATCTGCAGCGTCTTGGCGACCGAACGCACCTCGCTGTCGATCTCCGTCTTGCTCTTGCGCGTGGCGCGCAAGGGGAAGGCGATGTTCTCGTAGACGCTCATATGCGGATAGAGCGAGAACGACTGGAACACCATGGCGATGTCGCGGTCGGCGGCCTTCAAATGCTGCACCGGCTTGCCGTCGATGAAGATGTCGCCCTCGTCGATGGTTTCCAGCCCGGCGATGGCGCGCAGCGTCGTCGTCTTGCCGCAGCCCGATTGGCCGAGCAGCACGATGAACTCGTTGTCGGCGATCTTGAGATTCAGGTCCTTGATGACCTGGACGGCGCCGAAGAATTTCTGGACGCCGCGAAGCTCGATCTGGGTCAATGCTGTGCTCCCGGATTGCGCACCTGGCCGGTGCCGGCCTTCTCCTCGGGCGCGATCTTGGAGGTTACGTTGAAGCCGACGAGCCCGATCAGGATGATGGTCAGGCCATAGCTGTGCAGCAGCATGTTCCAGGGCTGGCAGAGCGCGACGATGCCGAGCACCATCAATATCTGCGACCCAGGCTCAAGGTATTTCTGGTTGATGGCGCGAAAACTCATTTGCGGATCGCTCCGAAGGACATGCCGCGCAGCAGATGATTGCGAAGCAGGAAGGTGAAGATGGCGACCGGCAGCAGGAACAGGAAGGTTCCGGAGGCGATCACCGTCCAGTCCGGCAGGCCCGAACCGACCTGGCTCGGGATGAAGGGAGGCGCGGTCTGGGCGCGGCGGTTGGTCATGATCAGCGCAAAGGCGTATTCGTTCCATGCGGTGATGAAACAGAACACGGCGGTGGCGGCGATGCCCGTGGCGGCCTCCGGCAGCACGATCTTGAAGAACGCCTCCATGCGCGTGTAGCCGTCGACAAGCGCGGCCTCCTCATATTCCTTCGGAATCTCGTCCATGAAACCCTTCATCAGCCACACGGAGAAGGACAGGTTGAAGGCGGTGTAGAGAATGATCAGGCCCAGATGCGTGTCGTTGAGCCCGACTGCCCGGTACATCAGGAACATCGGGATGGCGACCACCACCGCCGGCAACATGCGCGTCGACAGGATGAAGAAGAGCAGATCCGCCTCCCCTTTCACCTTGAAGCGCGAGAAGCCATAGGCGGTGAATGTCCCCATGCCGACCGCCAACACCGTCGAGGTGATGGCGATGATGAGCGAGTTCAGGAAGCGGCTCGGATATCCCGACCATTGCACCTGGCCCTTGCCGTCGCGCACGATCTTCTCGCCGCCGTCGAACACGACCCGCTCCCACCACGGGGCGGCGGCATATTCTTCGGCCGACGGCGGGCTGCGCAACTGTGAGCGCTTTGTGAAAAGTTTGACGAAAGGCGAGATGGTCGGCTCGAACATCACCGTCGGCGGGATCGTCGTGGCCAGGTTGCGTGGCTTGAACGAGGTCGCCACGATCCAGTAGATCGGCGCCAGGAAGATGATCGTCACCAAGAGGACGGCGACAATAGCGACCTTGTTGAGCGCCCGTTCACCCGAAGTCTGGACGGCCGCCATCTCAGCGCTCCTTAACTTTGTTGAGGTATTTCACATAGATGTTGGTGATCGCCAGCACCATGATCAGCACGATATAGGCAAGCGCGCAGGAGCGCCCCGTCTGCCATTCCTGGAAAGCCATCTTGTAGAGACGGATGGAAATCACCTCCGTGCTCGGCTGCGTCGACAGCACATAGGCAAGATCGAAAGTCTTGAAGGCTTCCATGGTGCGGAAGATGACCGCGATCATCAGGATCGGCGCGACCAGCGGCAGCGTGATGCGGAAGAAGGTATAGAACGGCCCGGCGCGGTCGATCGCGGCAGCTTCGTAAAGATGCTTCGGCACCGCCGAAAGCCCGGCGAGCGATAACAGCATGACGAAGGGTGACCACATCCAGATGTCCGTGAACGCGACCGCGTAGAGCGCCATCTTCGGGTCGCCGAGCCATTGGAATTTGCCGAGGTCGAGCACGTAGTTGATGACACCCCAGGACGGATCGTAGAGCAGCTTCCAGAACAGGCCGACCACCGCCATCGAGAGCATCATCGGCAAGAGCAGCAATGTCGTGATCAGGCCCTTGAGCGGAATGGTGCGATTGAGCAGCATTGCCGTTCCAAAGCCGACGACAACCTGACCGACGACCGAGACGATGACGTATTTCGCGGTCACCGCGAAATTGTTCCAGATATAAGGGTCGCTGAGGAGCTCGCGATAGTTCTTCAGTCCGACGAAATTGGCCGGCGCATTGGTCGATGCGCGGAAGTCAGTGAAGGAATAGCCGAGCGAATAGATCAGCGGAAAGATGTTGAAGACGATCAGGAACACGATCGTCGGAATGATGAAGAGGTTGCGTATCGAAATGTCGCTGAGGCCGCGAGAGGCGGCTCTGGAGGAGGTATTCAGCGGTGTGATCATTGTGGTCGCCAAGACCTGCTCCCATTCCTGAAAAAGAAAACGGAGGAGGCACGGGCCTCCTCCGCACTACATGTCGGTTATTGGCCGCGGCCGTATTTCTTGAACGTGGCGTCCCAATCCTTCGCCAGCGCATCCAGCATTTCCTTGGCCGTACCATCGCCGTTTACGATGTACGGATAGACACGCTGGTTGAGCTGCTGCAGCAGTTCCGCGTACTCCGGCACCGCCCAGAAGTCCTTGACCTTGAACATCGTGTCGTAGAAGGCCTTGTTGTAGGGCGTGGCGTTCTGGAACTCGGCCGATTCCAGCACGGCCTTGTTGCAGGTGTAGCCGCCGAGGGCCGCCCACTTCTTCTGCGTATCGTCCTGGATGAACCACTTCAGGAATTTCATCGCCTCTTCCTTGTTGTTGGAATAGGAGACGACGGAAATGCCCTGGCCGCCGAGCGCGGCGAACTGCTCGCCACCTGGACCTGCCGGGTTGGCGAAGAAGCCGGTGTTCTTGGCGTTCGGGTTCGACGCCTCGTTGATCAACGAGGGGAAGAAGGCGAAGTAGTTCATGCTCATCGCCGCCAGGCCTTCGGTGATGGCCTGGTTGTTCTCGACGAAAAAGGCGTTGGTCCAGCCCGGAGGCGTGAAGCCGAACAGCTTGCGGTAGTTTTCCGCCGCGGCCACCGCCTTGTCCGAGTTGATGATGCCGTCGACCTTGTAGGTACCGAAGTCGCCGAGCTCACCGCCATACGAGAACAGCGCGTTCTCGAAGCCCATCGCCAGGCCGTCATACTGGTTCTGGGTGTAGATGGCGATGCCGTAGCGGTTCTGGTCGGGCCTGTTGAAGAACTCCGCGATGTCGGTCATTTCCTTGAAGGTCTTCGGAACGGCAAGGTCGTAGCCATACTTGGCCTTGAACGCTTCCATTTCCTTCGGATCCTCGAACCAGTCCTTGCGGTAGGCCCAGCCCACGGCGTCGCCCTCGGCCGGGATCGACCAGTATTTGCCGCTGTTGCCGGGATATTCGGAGTAGAACTTGACCGTCGCCGGAGCCATCTTGTCGAGAACCTTGTTCTCTTTGACGAAGTCGGTGAGGTCGACATAGTGACCGCCCTCGGAGGCGGCACCAAGCCATTGCGAGTCGCCGACGACCAGGTCATAGGCGCTGCCCTTGGCGTTGAACTCGGTAAAGGCCTTGGTCTGGAAATCGGCCCACGGGGTGGTTTCCACCGTGATCTTGACGCCGGTTTGCTTCTCGTACTCGTTGCCGAGCTCCTGCAGATAATTTGCGGGATCCCATTCAGCCCAGAAGATGGTGAGTGACTTTTCCTGCGCGTAAACGGACGTTCCGCAGGCAAGCGTTAAGCCGATACCAGCAAGTACGCTGGTCACTAACTTGCGCATAATGATTTCCTCCCTTGTGCGCGTTCTACCTTATCGTGCGAGCCGGCAACGTGGCCGGCCCTGGTAGTTCCTCCCGTGATCGCACCTTTCCGGTTTCGAGCCTCCTCGCCCCGCCGGAAAATGGATCGCAGCCCTCACTTTCGATCCGCTTTTCTGATCCAATCTGGTATTACCAATTTTGCATGCGCGTCAAGCCCTTTCTTGGCAGCTTGACGTGGCCATTTCCATCGGATTACCGCTTTATCTGCCTGTTTTACCAAGATTTTCCTACTCAGTGATATGATCGGGTATTGTCCAATACCCCACCCAACCGCTAAGATCAGTAGTGTGCATGCCAATCTGGTCGAACCAGTTAGGCTCTATTTCACGACTGCCTTCGGATCGAGGCTGCCTCCTTCATCGACCGATTCCGCCACTGCCGCACGCACCAGCGCCCCGGCCGCCCACTGTGCGACCGACATCGTCCGGCGGCTGTCCAGCCCCCAGATATCCTTGAGCACGATCAGCACCTCGACGCCGAAGATAAGCGACAGCGCCTGTGCCAGCCGCTTGAAGTCGCGCGGCGGCAAACGGCCCTTGAGCGGCGAGAGCGCATCCTTCAGCAGGTCGATGCGGTGGCCACGCGTAAAGGCGGGCTCACCGCCCAGCGTGCCGGCCTGACGCCGCGCCCATTGATCGAGCGACAGCTTCAGTGCTGCCTTGAACGTAGCCTCGAAGGCCTCGATGCGCGGCATGGCCGTGTCGAACAGCTCGGCGACCCGGCGCTCGGCATCGGCGGAGGTCGATTGCCAGGTGAGGATTGGCCCCAGCCCCTCGTCGACGACGGCCTGCACCAGTGCCGACTGGCTCGGGAAGTAACGATAGGCGGTGGCGCGGGAAACCTCGGCCGCCTCGGCGACCTCGCTGACTGAGGGCGTGACGCCCGCCTGCATCAGCCTTGTTGCCGTCTCCAGCATCAGCCGTTTGGTCCGCGCGCGCGGCCCACGTTCGGGCACTGGGCCGGTTGCCCGTTCAGCCTCGTCGCTCGCAGCGGATTGTTGACGTGAGACATTCATACCAATACGATACGCGCGTCTCAAAAATTTGCAATGGTCCGCATCGTCAAGTGGCCCGGGCAATGAGCGATGGGGGCGGCATCGCGCCTGCCAGGATTGGGAGAGCGCAATGAAGCGTATTTATGTGGTGGGTACCGCGGACACCAAGGGCGAGGAACTCGCCTTCCTGGCCGATGCGATCACTGCTGCGGGCGCCCTCGTTTGTCGTGTCGATGTCGGAACGCGCGACGCAACCATCCCCGTCGATATCAGCGCGAGGGAAATCGCCGACCATCATCCGGGCGGCCGTGACGCCGTGCTCGGCGGCAATGATCGTGGCGCCGCTGTCGCCGCGATGGGCATCGCCTTCGCCCGCTTTGCCCAATCGCGCAACGACATCGCGGCCATGATCGGCATCGGCGGCGGTGGTGGCACATCGATCGTCACGTCGGGCATGCGCGCCCTGCCGCTCGGCCTGCCCAAGATCATGGTCTCGACGCTCGCCTCCGGCGACACCGCTCCCTACGTCGATGTCTCCGACATCATCATGATGCCTTCTGTGACCGACATGGCCGGACTGAACCGGCTCTCCCGTGTCGTGTTGCACAACGCGGCTCAAGCCATATCAGGCATGGCGGCCACCCCGGCGCCACCACCCGACGGCAAACCGTCCATCGGCCTCACCATGTTCGGCGTCACCACGCCTTGCGTGACCGCCATCGCCGACCAGCTCCGTTCCGGATATGACTGCATGGTCTTCCACGCCACCGGCACTGGCGGCCGCAGCATGGAAAAGCTGGCCGACAGCGGCTTGCTGTCCGGCGTCGTCGACATCACCACGACCGAAGTCTGCGATCTCCTGTTCGGCGGCGTGCTGCCGGCGACGGAGGATCGTTTCGGCGCCGTCGCACGCACGGGGCTGCCCTATGTCGGCTCCGTCGGCGCGCTCGATATGGTGAACTTCTGGGCGCCTTCGACCATCCCGGAGCACTATCGCGACCGGCTGTTCTACGAACACAATCCCAACGTCACGCTGATGCGCACCGCGGCGGACGAATGCCGTGCGATCGGCGAGTGGATCGGCACCAGGCTCGCCCGCTGCGGGGGGCCGGTGCATTTTCTCATCCCGGAAAAAGGCGTCTCGGCGCTCGACATCGAAGGCGGCGCCTTCTTCGACCCGGAAGCCGACGCCGTTCTGTTCGATGCAATCGAGCGCACCATCAAGCCCAACGGCAAGCGCCGCGTGACGCGCCTGCCGCTGCATATCAACGACCCGGAATTCGCAAGGGCTGCAACAGCGGCCTTCCTCGACATCGCCAGACAGTGAGAGACCTCAAAAAATGCCCGCCATACCGCGCAAGGACATCTTGAAGAAATTCAGGGGAATGATCGACAAGGGCGTGCCGATCGTCGGCGGCGGCGCCGGCACCGGCCTGTCGGCGAAGGCCGAGGAGGCCGGCGGCATCGACCTCATCATCATCTACAATTCCGGCCGCTACCGCATGGCCGGGCGCGGCTCGGCCGCCGGCCTGCTCGCCTATGGCAATGCCAACGAGATCGTCAAGGAAATGGCCTATGAGGTGCTGCCGGTGGTCAGACACACGCCGGTGCTGGCCGGCGTCAACGGCACCGACCCCTTCGTCATCATGCCGCTGCTGCTGGCAGAGCTGAAGACGATGGGCTTTTCCGGCGTGCAGAATTTTCCCACCATCGGCCTGTTCGACGGCAGCATGCGGCAGAGCTTCGAGGAGACCGGCATGGGCTTCGGCCTCGAGGTCGACATGATCGCCGAGGCGCACAAGCTCGACCTCTTGACCACGCCCTACGTCTTCAACCCGGATGAGGCCCGCGCCATGACAAAAGCCGGCGCCGACATCGTCGTCGCCCATATGGGTGTGACGACAGGTGGCTCGATCGGCGCCACGTCGGCCAAGTCGCTCGACGACTGCGTTCAGGAGATCGACGCCATCGCCAACGCCGCGCGCTCGGTGCGCAAGGATGTCATCCTGCTTTGCCATGGCGGCCCGATTTCGATGCCCGACGACGCCCGTTACATTCTCTCCCAGGCCAAGGGCCTGCACGGCTTCTATGGCGCCAGCTCGATGGAACGGCTGCCGGCGGAAGCCGCGATCGCCAAGCAGACGGCCGATTTCAAGGCCGTCGCGCTCGGCGGCCAGAAGACCACATTCAAGAAAAAGAAGGGATGAGTGAGATGACCGACAAGAGCAAAGTGTTCGTGTACCCGAAGGACGTCAGCGCCTTCGGCTTCGACTGGGGAAAATTGGCGCTGACGGTGGCGCCCGAAGTGAATGGCGCAACCCGCTTTTCCGGCGGCGTCGTCGACCTGCCTTCCGGCAAGGGCCACACGCGCCACAACCATCCGGGCGCGGAAGAAATCATCTTCGTCATCTCAGGCCATGGCGAACAGATGGTCGAGGACGAGAGGGGCAATCCGATGGTCGAGAAGGTTGGCCCCGGCTGCACCATCTATGTGCCGGAAAGCCGCTTTCATTCGACGCTCAACACCGGCGACGGGCCGATGCAGCTGTTCGTCGTCTATTCGCCGGCAGGACCTGAACTGGTTTTGCGTGAGCTACCGGATTTCAGGTTGATCCCGCCGGGACAGTGATCTTTCCTCGGTTCCGGCTCCCTCCTCTCCCCTCGGGGAGAGGTCGGATTGCCCCGAATTGCTTTTCCCGGATGGCAATCCGGGTGAGGGGGCAGCAGCCTCAATACCAGCTAGGCCGTCCCACCCCTGTTCCACCCCCGGCCCCGATCACCGAACATCACATAACCAGCGTCCGTCACCGCCAGCGTGTCTTCCAGCTTGATGAAGCCCCGTGTCGGGTGGAGCATGGTCGTCTCCACCGAAAGCACCATGTTCTTCTCCAGCGGCTTGGCCGCATAGGTGCCTTCATAGGTCACCGGGTGGTTGGTCATCAGGAACGGCGCCTCGTGCGTGATCAGCCCCATGCCATGGGCGAAGAAATCCGTGTAGGGCGCGACCTTCGAAGCCTTCAGCACGCCCTCGGCATGCGAAATCATGTCGCCGCCCAGCGTGCCCGCTTTGACTTTTGAGAAGGCCGCCTGCTGCACCGTCTCGACCTCGGCCAGCAGATCTTCGAGCTCGGCATCCGGTTCGCCGAGAATGCCCATCCGGCAGAGGTCCCCTATATAGCCGTGATAATTGCCGCCGGAATCGATTGACAGCACCTCGCCTTTTTCCCACGCCTGCGGTGAAGCGGCGCGGTTGTGGCTGGCACCCAGCGTCAGCAGGCAATATTCGAAATGGATGCCGCGATTGGTTTCCTCGCGCCGCAGCTGCTCGATGATCTCGCTTTTAGTCGTGCCTTCACGCGCCCAGGCAATGGTCGCCAGCATGGAATCGGTGATCAGTTCGGAGGCCGTGCGCAGCTTCTCCAGCTCCGCATAGGTCTTGATGGCGCGCATACGCTCCAGCATGTCGGTCGCATCGATCAGCCTGGCATCCGGCAACGCCTTGCGGATCAGCGTATAGGCGTCCGATGGCAGGAAGCCAGGCTCGATGCCGATGCGCGCGCCGGCCTTGCCGATCTTCTGCAGGTGCTCGACCGCAAGGTTGGCGGCGTCGAGCGTGCCCCAGCAGGCGGCGTGCAGCGTCGGCGTCCAGAACGGATTGTTCTGGTGCTCGCCGCCCTCCATGCGGTTGCCGATATAGGCGGCATGGTCCGGCCCGCCCTTTTCGTACACGACGATCGGCAGGTACCGGCTGTGGCCGATCGCATCCATGGCGGCGAAGAAGATGAACTTGTAACCGCCCAGCAGGTATTGCGTGTTGTGCTTGGAGGTGGCGAGCAGCACATCGATGCCGGCCTCCTCCATCAGCCGGTCGACCCTTGCCTGGTCGAACGGGATATTGCCGACGGCATTCTTGCCCGGAGCAATGTTCATCTCTCTCTCCCTGAATTGCCTGGGACCGCCGGCCGTTCCGCTCGCGATCCCCTGGCCATGACTCAAATCTGCACCATTTTGCCCGTTCTGGTCCAGCCAGAAATAGGGCAAACAGCACCGTTCCATGTCATCATACCTTTGTCCGTCGCATATCCCATCAATTTGGTCCTACCAGATTGACGCGATAGAAGCGCATATTCCAAACTGGTCCAGCGGACGAAAATTTCAAAGCCAAGCGAGGATGCGCCAATTCCGTCTCTGGCGAAACCCTCGGCAAGGCTCATAATCGCCGCCGCAAGGATGCTGGCGGGCTTGCCGGCGTTCGAGGGGTATTGGCGCGCCCAACCGGGTCGCGGAGGGGACGGAGTTCGATCATGTCAGGTTTCACGATTTCCAGGCGCACGATGCTTTCCGGCTCGGCAATGCTGCTGGCCTCCACCGCCATCCCGACACCGGGCTGGGCGCAGACGCCGAAGAAGGGCGGGCGGCTTGTGCTTGCCGCCGATTCCGAACCGCGCAACCTCAACCCGGCGATCGTCGCTTCCAACGGCGTCTTCTTCATCTCCAGCAAGATCGTCGAAACGCTGGCCGAAGCCTCCTACGACGGCAAGGACGGACTCGCGCCAAGGCTGGCGCTGAGCTGGGAGGGTGCCGCCGATGGGCTCTCGGTGACGTTCAAACTGCGCGACGGCGTCAAATGGCATGACGGCAAACCGTTCACCTCGGCCGACGTCGCCTTCTCGGCGCTGCAAATCTGGAAGCCGCTGCAAAATCTCGGCCGCACCGTGTTCAAGGATCTGGCCAGCGTCGACACCCCTGACGATCTCACCGCCGTGTTCAAATTCGCCAAGCCGACGCCGTTCCAGTTGATCCGCAACGCGCTGCCGGCGCTGAGCAGCGTGGTGCCGAAGCACATCTACGAGGTCGGCAAGATCGAGGACAACCCGGCCAACAACGCGCCCATCGGCACCGGGCCGTTCAAATTCGCAGAGTACAAGGCCGGCCAATATTACCGGCTGACCAAAAACACCGACTACTGGGGCAAGGACGAGCCCTATCTCGACGAGATCATCTATCAGGTGCTGCCGGATCGCACGTCCGCGGCGAGCGCGCTGGAGGCCGGAGAGATCCAGCTGGCGGCCTTTTCCGCCGTGCCGCTGGCCGACCTCGACCGCATCTCGAAAGTGCCGGGCCTGAAAGTGATCACCAAGGGTTACGAAGGGCTGACCTATCAGCTCGTCGTCGAGATCAACCATCGCCGCAAGGAACTGGCCGATGTCAAAGTGCGCCAGGCGATCGCGCATGCCATCGACAAGGATTTCGTCGTCAAGACGGTGTTCCTCGGCTATGCCGCGACAGCCACCGGCCCGGTGCCGAAGAACGATCCACAATTCTACACCGCCGATGTGCCGACCTATGCCTTCGACGTCGCCAAGGCCAACGCGCTGCTCGACGAAGCCGGCTACAAGAAAGGCCCGGACGGCAAGCGCTTCACGCTGAAACTGCTGCCTGCGCCCTATTTCAACGAGACAAAACAGTTCGGCGACTATCTGCGCCAGGCGCTCGCCGCCATCGGCATCGACGCTGAGCTGGTCAACAACGACTCGGCCGCGCACATCAAGGCGGTCTACACCGACCACGCCTTCGATCTCGCGGTCGGTCCGCCGGTGTTCCGCGGCGATCCGGCGATCTCGACCACCATCCTGGTGCAGAGCGGCATTCCCGACGGCGTGCCGTTCTCCAACCAGGGCGGCTACAAGAACGATGCGCTCGATGCGCTCATCGCCAAGGCATCGGAGACGCTCGACGCATCAGCCCGCACCGACCTCTACAAGGAGTTCCAGAAGGCGGTGGCTGCCGACCTGCCGCTGATCAACGTCGCCGAATGGAGTTTCATCAGCGTCGCGCGAGACACCGTCGGCAACATCGCCAACAACCCGCGCTGGGCGGTGTCGAACTGGGCGGACACGTATTTGGAATCGTGACAGAATTGCGCGGATGAAAATTCGCGAAATCATCGTAGGCTTTGAGTTCTACGAGGCCCCCCTCTGTCCTACCGGACATCTCCCCCCCAAGGGGGGAGATTGGCCGCTTGTCTGTCCCGCGAATTCTTCAACGTTGGAGATTGGCGAAGCCAAAAGAGACAGCCGATCTCCCCCCTTGAGGGGGAGATGTCCGGCAGGACAGAGGAGGGTGCCTAGGCGCGGTCCTAATCAACGTATCGCCAACCCATCGACGCCCCCATGAACCGCGCCCTCACCCTTCTCCGCCGCCGCCTCGTCGGCAGCGTCTTCGTGCTGCTGATCGTCGTCATCGGCACGTTCCTTTTGCTCGAGGCCGCCCCCGGCGACGCCGTCGACGCCTACATCGTCTCGACCGGCGGCGACGCCGGCATGATCGAATTGCTGCGTCATCGCTGGGGCCTCGACCAGTCGGAGCTGACGCGGCTGGCTAACTACCTCTGGGCGCTGTTGCATCTCGACCTCGGCCAGTCGGTGACCTTCTCCCGACCGATCCGCGATGTGATCCTCGAACGCCTGCCCAACACGCTGCTGTTGATGGTCAGCGCCACCGCGCTCTCCTTCGGGCTCGGCTCGGCACTCGGCATCTATGCCGGCGCGCGGCCCGGGAGTTTGCGCGACCGCTTCCTGTCGATCGGCTCGCTGGCGCTCTATGCCGTGCCGGGTTTCTGGCTCGGACTGGTGCTGATCGTCGTCTTTGCCGTCGACCTGCGCTGGCTGCCGATCGGCGGCATCGAGACCCTGGCTTCCGACAAGACCGGCCTTGACCGCGCAGCCGACATCGCCGTCCATCTTATCCTGCCTGTTTCGGCCCTCGGCTTCATCTACCTGGCGCTCTATCTGCGCATGATGCGCGCCGGCATGGCCGAGGTCTGGCGGCAGGATTTTGTGCTGGCCGCCCGCGCCAGAGGGCTTTCGCGCCGCCGCATCGTGCTCGCCCACATTGCCCGCAACGCGCTGCTGCCCCTGGTCACCATGCTGGGCCTGCAGTCGGCGCAGATGCTCGGCGGCAGCGTCGTCATCGAGAGCGTCTTTTCCGTGCCCGGCCTCGGCCGGCTGGCGCAGGAGGCAGTCGCCTCCCGCGATACGCCGCTTCTGCTCGGCATTATTCTCACCAGCGCCGTCCTGGTCATTGTCATCAACCTTGCCGTCGACATCGCTTATGCCTTCCTCGACCCGCGCGTCGGCGCCAGCGAGGCCGGCGCATGAGTGCCCTCCGCCGCTTTCTGCGCACGCCCGAGGCGGTCGCCGGCGCCATCCTCCTGGCGGCGTTGATC
The DNA here is from genome assembly GCF_003997975.1 of Mesorhizobium sp. M7A.F.Ca.US.005.03.1.1. Taxonomy (NCBI): domain Bacteria; kingdom Pseudomonadati; phylum Pseudomonadota; class Alphaproteobacteria; order Hyphomicrobiales; family Phyllobacteriaceae; genus Mesorhizobium; species Mesorhizobium sp. M7A.F.Ca.US.005.03.1.1. The sequence goes on along the minus strand of NZ_RZRO01000032.1, from coordinate 41,025 downwards.
GCCATGGCGCTGTCGGCGTCGCTGCTGTTCCCCGGCGATCCGCAAGCGATTGCCGGGCCGGCGCTGCTGCCGCCGTTCCAGGACTGGTCGCTCCCGCTTGGCACCGATCGGCTTGGCCGCGACGTGCTGGCCGAGCTTTTTCATGGCGCCCGCACATCGCTGGCTGTCGGGATCGCCGCCGCGGCCGCCGCACTTGTCATCGGGGCAGTGGTCGGCACATTGGCCGGCTTTGCCGGCGGCCTCGTCGACGAGGTGCTGATGCGCATCACCGACGCCTTCCAGACCGTGCCGAGCTTCCTGCTGGCACTGGCCTTCGTCAGCGTCGTCGGACCGTCGCTCGGCATCGTCGTGATCGCCATCGCGCTCGGCACCTGGACCGGACCAGCCCGTGTCGCCCGCGCGGAAGTCCTGTCCATTCGCGAACGCGATTATGTCGCCGGCGCCAGGGTCATCGGCATGCACCCGCTGGCGATCGCCTTTCGCGAGGTGCTGCCCAATGCCTTGCCGCCGGTGCTGGCGATGTCGTCGGTGATCGTCGCCGCGGCGATCCTCACCGAGGCGGCCTTGTCGTTCCTCGGCCTGGGCGATCCCAACCGGGTCACCTGGGGCGGCATGATTGCCGAAGGCCGTGCTGTCCTGCGCACCGCGCCCTTCCTGTCGATCGTCCCGGGCATAGCGCTGGTGCTGACCGTGCTCGGCGTCTATCTCGCCGGTGAAGGCATCGTCGAGACGACGGCGGTCAGGAGAGGCCTGTCGTGACCGCGCTGGCTTCGATCCGCGACCTGACGGTGACCTACCGCCGCGACGGCAACGAGGCGACGGCGCTGAAGAGTGTCAGCCTCGGCATAGAGGCTGGCGAGCGCTTGGCCATCATCGGCGAAAGCGGTTCGGGCAAGAGCACGCTGGCGCTGGCGATTGCAGGGCTGTTGCCGGCAAGCACCAAGACTGAAGGAAAGATCGATTGGTTCCTACCGTCGGCGTTGGGCGCCAAGGCACCCCCCTCTGTCCTGCCGGACATGTCCGGCAGGACAGAGGGGGGCCTCGTAGAGCACAGACCGCAAAAGCTCTTCACCAGATCAAGTCACCCTCCCCGCGGCGGCCGCGATATCGGTTTCGTCTTCCAGGACCCATCCGCCAGCCTCGACCCCGTAATGCCAATCGGCAAACAAATCGCCGAAGTCGCCCGCACCCATCTCGGCCTCACCTGGTCCCAGTCCTATGCCAGGGCCAAAACCCTGCTCGAACGCGTCCGCCTGCCCGATCCTGACTCGGCCCTGCGCGCCTTCCCGCACCAGCTTTCCGGCGGCCAGAAGCAGCGTGTGGCGATCGCCGCCGCCATTGCGGCCGGTCCGAAATTGCTGATCGCCGACGAAGCGACCAGCGCGCTCGATACCATCGTGCAGGCCGAGATCGTCGCCTTGATCCGACGCCTGGTGACCGAGGACGGCATGACGCTGCTGTTCATCAGCCATGACATCGCGCTGGCGGCCGAGCTTGCCGGGCGCATCGCCGTTTTCCGCCATGGGCAGTTGGTCGAGCTTGGCATGACGGCGCAGATTGTCGGCGCCCCGGCCCAGCCCTATACGCGCGCATTGCTCGATGCCGATATCGGCCTCGACACCAAGCCGCTGCTGAACCGAGCCGGGCTCCACGCATGAGCCTGCTGGCGGTGTCCAACCTCACCAAGCGCTACCGTCGCGGCGACAACACCATCGCTGCAGTCGACGATGTCTCCTTTCACATCGAGCCGGGTGAAACGCTGGCGTTGGCCGGACCCTCCGGCAGCGGCAAATCGACGATCGCGCGGGTGGTGCTGCGATTGATCGAGCCGGACGACGGACGCATCGAGTTCGAAGGCGACGATTTCCTGGCCCTGCGCAGCGCAGCACTGCGTGCCCGCCGCGCGCGCCTGCAAATGGTGTTCCAGGACCCGCTTGCCGCCTTCAACCCGCGCGCCACGGTGGCGCGTGTGCTCGACGATCCCTTGCGCATCCATGGCATCGCTTCCCGCAGCGAGCGCCCGCGCCGCATCGCCGCCTTGCTGGAGCGCGTCGGGCTGACGGCAGACCTCGCCCCGCGTGCCATCCACGAAATTTCAGGCGGTCAGCGGCAGCGCGTCGCCATTGCCCGCGCCATCGCCACGAAGCCGTCGCTGATCGTGCTCGATGAAGCGGTGTCGGCGCTCGACGTTTCCGTGCGCGGGGAGATCCTCGAGCTTTTGCTCGACCTGCAGCGCCAGGAAAAGATCGCCTATCTCTTCATTTCACATGATCTCGGCGTCATCCGGTCGGTCGCCCACCGCGTCATCCTTCTCGACGCCGGCCGGGTTGCCGAGAACGGCGATGCCCGAACCGTCATCGACGCACCGCAATCGGCCATTGGAAAGGCGCTGGTGGCGGCAGCACCGAGATTGAACCGGACCCTGATGCGGCTGGCGTCGGCCGGCCTCGATTGAGACCCGGCCGCCACCATCCGTTCGCTCAATAGCCGACGGTGAAGCGCTGCCTGATATGGGCCGGCTTCTCGATCTCGTCGACCATGACGATCGCGTAGTCCTCGAAGGAAATGCTGCTGCCCTTGTCGGAGGCGAGAAGCGTGTCCTTGCCGAGGCGGAATTTGCCGGTGCGCTCGCCAGGCACGAACATGGCGGATGGCGACAGGAACGTCCAATCGAGGTCCTCGACCGTCTTCAATCTGTCCAGGAAGTCGGCGCCCTTCTGCGCTTCTGCCTTGTAGATCGCCGGGAAGTTGGGGCTATCGACCAGCCGCTTGCCGGGCGCGACTTCGAGACTGCCGGCGCCGCCGACGACGAGATAGCGCTTCACGCCGGAGGCGCGCACCGCCTCGATCAGCGCATCGGTATCGCTGTCCAGGAAATGCACAGAGCTGATCACAGCGTCATGGCCGCGGATCAGGTCCGCGAGACCTTCTGTGTCGAAGACATCGCCCTTCCTGGCCGTCACGCCCGGAAGCGCGACAATCTTTTCCGGGTTGCGCGCGATGCCCGTGACGATATGGCCGCCATCGGAGAGTTCCCTGAGAAGGCGCGAACCGACAGCGCCCGATGCACCAATGAGAGCGACTTTTGCCATGTCTGTTTCCTTATGCTTGGGGGTCTGGAGGATGGGGTCACGCCGCCGCGATGTGGGCGACGAGATTGTCGAAGCTGCCGAACAGCGCGTTCGAACCGATGAGCCGGGGCGCATCGTTGCGGATGACCGCGAGCGAAGGCACGCCATCGGCATGCAGGCGCTGGAACAGCGCACGGCCACGGCCAACCTGATCGCGGTGAGCCGCCAGCAATGTTTCGGTCGGCGCCTTGAGCATTTCGGCGGCGTCCGCCATGCCGTCGGCGGCGAGCACCTCGGCCACACCGCCGATCGTCACGACATCGCGTCCTTCTACATAGCGCGCATGCTGGATCGTCTTCAGCGCCGCAAACCGGCGGCTAGGGTCCTCCAGGCCAACGGCAGTGATGCCGAGTGTGGCGGCATGTGAGTCGAGCAGGGTGCCACGGACATTGAGGACATTGTGCCGGTAGGCCGGCGTGAACGATTGTCCGGTCAGGCGCTCGATGCGCTGGTCGTTCGCCCAGGCGTGCGCCGCAAAACCTTCATCCATCGGACGCGCGCCGGCGCCGGAAAACAGGCCGGTCGGCAGCAGCTCGACGCGCACGCCGGCGGCCGACAACCGGCCGAGCATCCGGGTGGCACCATAGCACCAGCCGCACAGCGGATCGAAAAGATAGGTCACTTCTGAATTGTTCATAATCGCTGCTACCCATGATCCGGCTGCCGGCTTGATCGAATGCCGTTGGCTGATATGTGGCAGGTGGGGGTCTTGCGATAAATGGCACCCAATAATACAAACTGTATGATCTGATCGTACAAATGGCAGCCAGCTTGGCCGAACTTCTGAACCTCAATCGGCTCGCCTACTTCACCACGGTGATGGAAACCGGCTCGTTCACGGCCGCAGCCAACCGGCTTGGCGTCGCCAAGGCCGTGGTCAGCCATCAGATCGGCAAGCTCGAAGAGGAACTGGGCGCAACGCTGCTGCAGCGCACGACCCGGCGTGTCACGCCGACCGAAGAGGGGCGCCTCTTCTATGACCGCGCGATGATCATCCTGCGGGAAGCGGAGGCCGCCTATGGCGAAATCTCGCGCGGGGCCGTCGAACCGAGCGGAACGCTGAGGCTGACGGCGCCGCTCGACTACGGCACCAAGATGGTGGCTCCGGTCATGGCGGCCTATCTCAGAACCTATCCGCAGATGCGCGTCGAGGCGATCTTCGACGACGCCGTCAGCAATCTGGTGGACGAGCAGATCGATCTCGGCATCCGCGTCGGCTGGCTCACCGATTCCTCGAACCAGGCGCGGCGGCTGGGGACGATCCGGCAAATCGTGGTGGCGAGCCCTGGCTTCGCGGCGAGCCTGCCGCCGGACCTGACGCCGCGCCAGGCAAGATCGCTGGCCTGGGTCGGCAACACCCAGTTGCGCGGCATCGGCCAATGGCTGTTTTCCAGGGATGGCGAAACGGTGCTGACCGAGCTCAATCCGGTCCTCATGTGCGACAAGAGCCCCGCCGCCCTTGCTTGCGTGCTCGTCGGCATCGGGCTGGGCGTCTTTCCGGACTACAGCGTCAGCGACGATATCGCCGAGGGGCGGCTGGTGCCGGTATTTGCCGACTGGAGCCTGCCGTCAGGCGGCATCCACGCAGTCTTTCCGCCGGCCCGGTTCCGGCCCGCCAAGGTGCGCACCTTCGTCGATCTGCTCGCGGCGGCCGAGAAGCGGCGATCGCGCGGTGTTGCCACGGCTTGAAGCCGATGGCGGTCAGCGGGCCTCTTGCAGGATCATCTCGGCTGCCTTCTCCGCGATCATGACGACCGGCGAGTTGGTGTTGCCCGAGACGATTGTCGGCATGATCGAGGCATCGACCACGCGCAGCCCGGCAAGCCCGTGAACACGCAGGCCGTCGTCGACCACCGCCATCGTATCCGAACCCATCTTGCAGGTGCCGACGGGGTGGAAGATCGTCGTGCCGATATCGCCGGCCTTGCGGATGAGCTCTTCATCGCTGTCATACTGCGTGCCGGGCAGCATCTCTTCCGGCGCAAAGCGCGCCACCGCCCGAGCCTTCATCAAACTGCGGACATGGCGCAACGACGCGACGGCCACGCTGCGGTCTCCCTCGGTGGAAAGATAGTTCGGCCGGATCCTCGCCGCCTCCCGCGCGTCGGACGAAGCCATGTGCACGCTGCCCCGGCTTTCCGGACGCAGATTGCAGACCGAGACGGTGACCGCGGGAAAGCGATGCAGCGGCTCGCCCAGACGGTCGGTGCTCAGCGGTTGCACATGATATTCCAGATCGGGCGTTGCGAGGCGCGGATCGCTCCTGGCGAAGATGCCGAGCTGGCTTGGCGCCATCGACAGCGGCCCGCTGCGCTTGAGCGCGTACTCCAGCCCCATCGACGCACGGCTGACCAGATTGTGGTAACGCTGGTTGAGCGTGGCAGTGTTGGCGACCTTGAAGACGGTGCGGATCTGCAGATGGTCCTGCAGGTTTTCTCCGACGCCCGGCAAAGCATGACGAACATCCACGCCGATGCCCGAGAGCAGGTCGGGGCGACCCACCCCCGACAGTTCGAGCAGCTTGGGCGAGTTGATGGCGCCGGCCGCAAGGATCGTCTGTCCGGCGCGGACCTGATGCAGGCGGCCGCCTTGGCGGAAAACCAGTCCGGTGACGCGCCGGCCGTCGAATTCGAGCCGTTCGGTTTCCGCGCCGAGCACTACGCGCAGGTTCTTGCGCCCCGCTATACCGCGCAAAAACGCCTTCGATGTGTTCCAGCGGACGCCCTTCCTCTGGTTGACCTCGAAATAGCCCGAGCCTTCATTGGTGCCGGTGTTGAAGTCTTCGGTGCGCGGAATGCCGAGTTCCTCGGCCGCGTCCCGGAAGGCGTCGAGGATCGGCCATGAAAGCCGCTGCCGTTCGACCCGCCACTCGCCGCCGCTGCCGTGCATGGCGCTCTTGCCACCATGGAAGTCTTCCGACTTGAGGAAGTAAGGCAGGACATCGTCCCAGCCCCAGCCGGCATTGCCGGCCTGGCGCCAGCCATCATAGTCGGCAGCCTGGCCGCGCATGTAGATCATGCCGTTGATCGATGAACAGCCGCCGAGCACCTTGCCGCGCGGATAGTTGAGGCTGCGTCCGTTGAGACCGGCTTCCGGCTCGGTCTTCATCATCCAGTCGGTGCGCGGGTTTCCCATGCAGAAGAGATAGCCGATCGGGATATCGACCCAGTGATAGCGGTCGCTGCCGCCGGCCTCGAGCAGCAGCACCTTGTTGTGCGGATCGGCCGAGAGCCGGTTGGCGAGCACGCAGCCGGCGGAGCCGGCACCGACGATGACGTAGTCGTAACTGCCGAACGGAGACGGTGAAGCTTCGGTCACGTGCGCGCCTGCTGTCCGGCGATGCGCTCCCACATCGGGGTCATCGCCTGGTTGATCTCGCCATAGAGTCGATACCGCCGTGCGTATGCGTGAGCAACCGTCTCGTTGGGTACAAAATGTCGGGCGGCCGCTGTCATGGCGGTTGCACCGGCACTGTAGTCCGCGAAAATGCCGACGCCGGTGCCCGCCGCGATCGCCGCTCCCAGCGCGCCGGTTTCGCGGCTGCGCGCCACGGTGACGGGCACGCCGAGCACATCGGCGAAAATCTGCGGCCAGACGCTGCTGCGCGAGCCGCCGCCGGACAGCACCACCTGGTCGAAATCGGCGCCCGCTTTGTGCAAGGTCTCGACATGGCGCTTATGCTCGAAGGCGACCCCCTCGAACAGCGCACGCAGCAGATGGGCTCGGCTGTGCCAGCCGGCGATGCCGTAGAAGCCGGCGCGCGCATGGCCATTCTGCTGCGAGCCATAAAGGAAGGGATGATAGATCGGGATGTCGCTGTTGGGATCGACGGACGCCACCAGTTCGCTGCACAATTCGAATGGCGACTTGCCGGCTTCGCCGCCATGTTCGAGGAATTCGCGAACGATCCATTCGAGATTGGCGGCCGAGGTGGCACTGGATTCGATCGCCAGATAGCGCTGGCGATCGAAAGTCGACAGCATGAAGATCGAAGGGTCGCGGATCGGCTTGTCGGTGATGACCTGGTTGATGCTCCAGGTTCCGGCGATGACCGAGGCGGCACCGGTTCTGGTCACGCCCGAACCGACCGCGCTGGCGACGACATCGAACAGCCCGGCGACGACCGGCGTGCCGGCGCGCAGTCCCGTCAGGGCCGCCACCTCCGCGCTGACATGGCCGGCAATGTCGGCCGATTCCAGCACTGGCGGCAACAGGTCCATGCAATCGCCGAGCCCATAGGCGGCAAGCAGGTCCGGCTCGTAGCGGCGGTCCTGCATCTGCAGCAGGCCGCAGCCCGACATATCTGAAGTATCGCTGCTGCGCGCACCTGTCAGGCGGTTGACGACGAAATCCTTGCACAAGAACACAGTTCCGATGCTGGCAAACAAAGCCGGCGAAAAGCGCTTGAGCCAGGCAAGCAGGGTCGGCGTCTGCGCCGCCCACGGCCGCTGCAGGCAGTGGGCGTAGGTGCGGTCGCCGACATTCTGTTCTGCCCACTCAGCAACGATGTCGACGGCGCGTGTGTCGAGCGACTGGATGCCGATCAATGGCGCGCCCGCACGATCGAGCGCGTAGAGCCCGTTGCCATGGCCGGCGCAGCCGATGGCGACGATCTCGCCGGCGTCGATACCGGCTTCAGCGATGCATTGACCAATGACCGAGACCGAATTGCGCCAGAGTTCGTCGAGGTCGCGTTCGACATGTCCGGGCTTTGGCATGGACGAGCGGCCGTCACGGGCGGCGAATGCCAGTTCGCGGCCCGACAGGTCGAAGAGGATGGCCTTGATGACGGTGTTGCCGGCATCGAGACCGAGGATATAGCTTGCCATTGGCGCCTCCCGAGACCGCAGCCTATGCCTGGTTGTACAGATCCCAGGCTGCGCCGCCATCGGCATCGTCGTGAATGATTGCCATCAGCCCGCGCACGACAGCGCTCGGGTTGGCATGCTGGTAGATGTTGCGGCCATAGACCATGCCAAGCGCACCCTGTGCCATCAAGGCGGCCGACTTGTCGAACACGGCACGCAGATCCTCCTTGCCGCCGCCGCGCACCAGCACCGGGCAGCGCGCCGCCTCGACGACGCGGTGGAAGTCGTTGGGATCGGTGGTCGGGTCGGCCTTGACGATATCGGCACCCATCTCGCGGGCAAGCCGGGTCAAGGTGACGATCTTATCGGCGTCGCCGTCGACCATGTAGCCGCCATGCTCGGTGACCGGCAGCATGGCCAGCGGCTCGATCATCAGCGGCAGGCCGTATTTCTCGCAACCGGCGCGCACGCGGGCGATGTTCTGCACGCATTGCCGGAACAGGTCCGGCTCGTCGGGTAGCATGAACAGATTGACCACGACGCAAGCCGCATCCATCTCGATGGCGCCAAGCAAGGGCTCGGCTTCGTTCTGCAGCACCGCCCACATCGCCCGGTGGCGTATCCTGTTATAGGGATTGCCCATGTCGATGCGCATCACCAGCGCCGGCTTGTCCTTGCCAGGCACGGCCTGCAGCAGGTCGGCCTGGCCGTAGTTCATCTGGATGGCGTCGGGGCCGGCCTTGACCAGCTGGTTGACCACGCTGGCCATGTCTTCCAGCCCGGCAAGGAAACTCGGCTCGTTGCAGACGCCATGATCGATGGCGACGTCGAGGCAGCGGCCGCCGCCGAACAGCCGGTTCATACGGACTTTCTTGTTTACGCGCATAGGGCGCTCCTTTGATGTGTCTGGAGGTCGATGCCGTGCCGGTCGGCCAGCAAGGCGAGGAAGGTCGAGCGCTCGGTGGCAGCCTCGCTGGCGCTCCAGTCCTTGTGCGCCGCCAGCATGTCGAGAACGGCGTTGACGAGGTCGAAGCTGAGACCGCCTGAAATGGCGATGGTGGTGCGGCGCAAGAACAGGTCGGCAAGGCACTCGACCTGCTCGCGCTCGATGATGCGCCCCATCTCGCTTGCCGAATAGTCCGACTGCGGCAGCATCTGTTCGCCCGCCGGGTGCGAAACGAAATCCCTGGCCGACGTGCCATAGCGCTGCAGAAGCGTTTGCGCGCGCTCGACCGTCAGGCCATGCTCGGCGGCGAATGACGCGCACCAGGCGTCCGGGTCGGCCGGAAAATCACGGCCGCCACCGATGGCCATGTCCTGCGTTCCCTGGCTGCGCGCGAGGCCGAGCCGCTTCAGTACCATGTCGGCGGCCAGCGCTCCAAACGAACGGAAGGTGGTCCACTTGCCGCCGATCATGCACAGTGTCGCCGGCAGGCGCCCGCTCGCTTCTACGAACTCGCAAAAATGATCGCGCGGTATGCGGCTGGTAAAACTGTCCTCGCTGGCGGGCAAGGGTCGCACGCCGGCGAAGCGGAACACGATCTGGTTTTCAGCTACTTTGATCGACGGGAATACAAAGGCGAGCGACTGCAGGATGTAGCGCTGCTCGTCCTCCTCGCAACGGACCTTGTCCGGATCGTCGACCCGGATGTCGGTCGAGCCGATCAGCACCTTGCCGAGATAGGGAAACAGGATGCAGATGCGCCCGTCCTCGTTCTCGTAATAGACCATATGGCCGCCGAGCGCGTCGAACAGTTCTGCATTGTCGACGATGAGATGCGAGCCCTTGGTGCCGCCCATCATCGTCTGCGCCGCCGCCCCGATGGCCTTGTTGGTCAGGTCGATCCAGCCGCCAGTAGCGTTGATGACCAATTGCGCCCGTACCGGCAGTTGTTCGCCCGTCAGCGTGTCGGTAATGGCGAGGCTATCACCTGTCGACGATACCAGAGCGTAGTTCAAGGCGCGGGCGTTCGCCGCGCTCGCCGTGGCGTCCAGCAGCATCTCCAGGCCGAGGCGTTCGGGCCGGCTCACCCAGGCGTCGTAATAGGTCGCCGAATTGCGGATCGCCGGATTGATCGCCGGCCATTTTCTCAAGGTTTCGGCGCGGCCCCTGAACCTGTGCGTCGGCATCAAACGCCGTGCGGCGGTGAACAGGTCGTACATGGCAAGGCCGGTCTTGATGACCAGCGCACCACGCCGGCTCGGCCGCCGCGTCAGACCCAGGAAACGCACCGCACCGTTGGCAAGGCCGGAGAAAATGTCGAAGATCGGCACCGTCGTCGGCAACGGGACCACATAGTGCGGGGCATTCCTCAGCAGCCGGTCACGTTCGAGCAGCGATTCGCGCACCAGTTTGAATTCGCCGTTTTCGAGATAACGCAGGCCGCCATGCACCATGCGTGAAAGGGCGGCGCTGGCGCCGCTGCAATAATCGCCCTTTTCCGCCAGTACGACATCGACGCCTTGCAGCGCCAGTTCGCGAAAGACGCTGATGCCGTTGATGCCGCCACCGATGACGAGCACGGCGATATCAGGCCGGTCGCGCAGACCGGCTAACGTATGGCTACGGTTCATCGGGGCTGTTGCCTTTTTTTCTCAGGCATCCATCGCGGTGAGATGCGCGGCTGCCGCGGCGTCGATTGCCGCAAGCTCGCCTGCCGCAAGCGTGATCTCCCCGGCCCGCGCATTGTCGAGCGCCTGTTCGGGATTGCGCGCGCCGCACAGCGCGAAGGTGATGCCCGGCTGGGCGAGCGTCCAGGCGATGACGATCTGCGCGGTCGACGCCTGGTGGCTCTCGGCGATAGGGGCGATGGCCTCCTTCAGCTTTGCCACCTTCTGTCGGTTGGCCGTGGAAAAGCGCGGGTTGTCCTTGCGCTGGTCGTCGCCGCCGAATGTGCGGCCGGGGTCGACCGTGCCGGTGAGCAGCCCCAGCGCCAGCGACGAATAGCTGAGCGTGGCGATGTCATGGCGGCGAGTGATCGGCAGCAGGCTGCTCTCGATGTCGCGGTCGATCATCGAATAGCGCTCCTGGATCGCATCGAGCTGGCCGGCATCGATATAGTGGCCGAGATCCTCGGCGCTGATATTGCTGGCGCCGATGGCGCGGATCTTGCCGGCTGCCTTGAGCTTTTCCAATACCGCCATCGTCTCGGCGATCGGCGTCGTCGGGTCCTGCCAATGGGTGATGTAGAGGTCGATATGATCGGTGCCGAGACGCCGCAGGCTCTGCTCGACCTCATAGGCGATGCCGTCGGCGCCGAGATAGCGATGCACTGGCTTGTCGTCCTGGTCGAAGAAATGCCCGCCCTTGCCCGAATGCCAGTTCAGCCCGCATTTGGTCGCGATCACCACCTTGTCGCGCTTGCCCTTGATGGCGGTGCCGACGATCGCCTCGCTGCGGCCAAGACCGTAGGCCGGCGCTGTGTCGATCAGGCTGAGGCCGGCATCGATCGAGGCTTCGATCGCCCGCACCGACTCCTTTTCGTCGGTGCCGCCCCACATCCATCCGCCAATCGCCCAGGTGCCCAGGCCCACGGCCGACGCCGATATGCCGGACTTGCCGATCTGCCGCTGGATCTGTCGAGAATTCATGCTGCCTCCTGTTCGGCCAGCTCGAGGATCTGGAGCCCCGTGGCCTCGTCCGTGACGATGGTGTCGAGATGATTTCCGCGCATTGCGGCGAGGATCGGCGCGACCTTGCTGGCGCCACTTGCAATGCCGATCGAGCGCGGGATGGTCGCGAACTCGTCAAGCGTCAGCGAGACCAACGAACGGTTGAGCGAGTAGTTGCAAAGCTTGCCCCGGCGATCGATGAGATGGGCGAGCAGCTCGCCTGTTGCCCCGGACTTCTCGATCGCCTGGCGATCGGCATTCGAGGACGGATGCAAATCGTAGTAACTGGAATCGTCGGTCAGGATGGAGCCGACACCCACCACCGCGACATCGGCCTCGCGCGCCTTGCGAAACACGTCTGCGACGGAGCTGATGCCCATCAGCATCTCGCGCTGCTGCGCGGTGTCCGCAAACAACGGCGCATGGATCTGATAGGCGCGGCCGCCGAGCTTGTCGGCCATCAGCGAGGCGACGTGGTTGACATCGGTGTAGTGCTTGCCCTGCACCAGCCCGGTGGCGGGAATGATTTCGACGTCGTAGCGGCGCCCCGGCTTGAGACCGGCGACCAGCGCGCTGACGCCCTTGCCGCCGGTGATCGAGATGGTGTCGCCGTCCTTGATGGTGTCGAGCAGCAGCCCAGCCGCAGCCTCGCCGACCCGCTGCAGGGCGGTGTGCGGATTTTCGGAGACCGACGGCACCACCATCGCCCGCTCGATGCCGCCCAGCGCCACCAGCCGCGCTTCCAGGTCGACCAGATGGTCGATCGGCGACTTGATCTTGATCTCGACGAGACCAAGCTGGTGACCGCGCTTGATCAGCCGGTTGACGGTCGCGTGCGAGATGCCGAGTTCCCCGGCGATCTCGGCCTGGGTCTTGCCTTCGACATAATGCAGGACAAGCGCCTGGTGCATCTGACGAACAGCGGCGATGTCGTCGCGGGTGTTGGGAGGGGCCATGGTCTTGTTTCGCCGCCTTTGAGGTTCAGGACTTCTTGCGGTGCAGGAAGTGATCGATCGACACCGCTGCCAGCAGGATGCATCCCTTGATCATGTCCTGCCAATAGACCGAGACATCGAGCAGGATAAGCGAGCTCGTCACCACCGACAGCAGAGCCATGCCGAGGATCGCCCCGAAGATGGTGCCCGAGCCGCCATTCAGCGAGGCGCCGCCGATGACGGCCGCGGCGATGATGTTGAGCTCCATGCCGGCGCCGAAGGTCGGCGTCGCCGCGCCGAAGCGCGCCATGTAGATGACGCCGGCCACTCCGGCGAGGGTCGAGCACAGCACCGTGACCCAGAACTTCACCTGATTGGTCCTGATGCCGGAGAACTGCGCGGCCTTCTCGTTGGAGCCGGTGTAGAAAACCTTGCGGAAGGCCGTGGCGCGACGCAGCAGGAAGTCGAAGATCGCCACCACGACGATGAAGATCAGGATGACATAGGGGATGTTGTTGAAACTGCCCTGGCCGATGGCCTTGAAGGCCGGCGGCAAGGTGAACAGCGACAGCGGCGTGCCCTTGGTGACCACCAGGCACATGCCGCGCACGATGACCATGGCGGCCAGCGACGTGATGAAATGATTGAGCCCTATCACGGTCACGAAGAAGCCCATGGCCGCGCCGATCAGCGCGCTGACGCCGATGCCGATCAGGCTTGCCGTCCAGGGATCGAGCCCGGCGAGGAACAGCGCACCCGAGACCACCATCGAGAAACACACGACCGAGCCGACGGAAAGGTCGATGCCGCCGACGATGAGCAGGACGGTCATGCCGACGACGACGATGCCTTCGATGGAGAAGCTCATCAGCATGGCGCGGAAATTGCCCCATGTCAGGAAGTGCGGCGAGGCGAAGCTCATGGCGATGCACAGCGCCAGGATGATGACGATCAGCCCGGCCTCGCGCATCGAGGCGAGGTGAGCGAAGTTGATGCGCCGCCCGGCGGACTTGATCTCGGCGTGCACGAGCGCTTCTCCTGATTCCCTAGGCGACATTCTGGGCCTGCCTTTGAATTGAACTGTCCTGGACGCCCGAGGCGAGCATGATGATGGCTTCCTCGCCGAGCTCGCTGGCGGCGAGTTCGCCGGCGATCCTGCCTTCGCGCACCACAAGAACGCGGTCGCACAAGCCAATCAGCTCCGGCAGTTCGGACGAGATGATGATGACGCCGACACCGCTGCCAGCTAGCTGGCGCAGCAGCCGGTGAATCTCGACCTTGGCGCCGACATCGATCCCGCGCGTCGGCTCGTCCATGATGATGACCTTGGGACTGACGGACAGCTGCTTGGCGATAGCAACCTTCTGCTGGTTGCCACCGCTCAGCGTCGACACAGTGGCCTCGATGCCGGCCATGCGCACGCCGAGCCTGCCGGTCAGCTCCCGCGCCTGACGATCCTCGGCCTTGCGGTCGAGCAGGCCGAGGCGCCCGGTGAGCCGGCCGAGGTCGAGCGCCGATATGTTCGCCGCGATCGGCAGATCGAGGAACACGCCGGAGCCTTTGCGATCCTCAGAGAGATAGACCAGCCCCGCCTTGACCGCATCGCCATAACTGCGCGGCCGCAGCTGCTTTCCGTCGAGCGCGACGGTTCCAGAGGTCATTGGCCTGAGGCCGCAGACCGTCTGTGCGATCTCGCTGCGGCCGGCGCCGATCAGGCCGCCTATGCCCAGAATTTCGCCAGCGCGAAGCTGCAGATCGACGTCGGCGAAGCGGCGCCCATCGGAAAGCCCCTCGACCGACAGGAGAAGGCGCCCAGGCCCTTGCGGCGCCAGCTTGTCGGGATAGAGCTGGGTGATTTCGCGGCCGACCATCTTGCGCACGACATCGTCGGGTGAAACGGCGGCTATCGCATCGGTCGCCACGTAGCGGCCGTCGCGGAAGACGGTGACGCGGTCGCAGAGCGAGAAGATCTCGGCCATGCGGTGGCTGATATAGACCACCGAAATGCCACGTTCCCTAAGCCCGCGCAAGATCGAGAACAGGCGTTGCGCTTCGCTTTCGGTGAGTGCGGCGGTCGGCTCGTCGAGCATCAGCACCTTGCAGTCGAGCGTCAGCGCCTTGGCGATCTCGACGAGCTGCTGGTTGGAAATGGAGAGGTCGGCGACCCTGGTGCGCACCGGAATGGGCGCGAGCAGGTCCATGACCTTCTGGGCGTCAGCGTAGAGCTTCTGGAAATTCATCAGCGGCGCGCGCCGGCTGTTGATCGCGGCCATGTAGATGTTTTCGGCAACCGTGGCGTCCTGACACAGCGCGATCTCCTGGTGGACGAGCGCGATGCCGAGACGTTGGGCGGCCGCGGGCGAGTGAATCGAAATGCGCTCACCATCGATCAGGATGTCGCCCTCGTCGGGCTGCAATACACCGGCGATCATGTTCATCAGCGTCGACTTGCCGGCGCCGTTCTCGCCGCACAGCGCATGGATTTCGCCGCGCCGCAGCTCGAACCGCACGTCGCTCAGTGCCTTGACCGGGCCGAACGCCTTGGACAGGCCGCGGATTTCAAGAATGGGCGCCTGGGTCACGCCATGCTCCTGCGATGCTTGCGGGGGAGGAAGGAGGCCGAAGCCTCCTTCCCGGTTGGTCCGGCCTTGTGGAGGCCGGGGCGGCGATCGAGACTATTCCTCGATGCCCTTGGTGCCGCGACGCTTGAGGTACTTGTCCCAGTAGAAGTCGTCCGCATTGTCCTTGGAGACGATGGAGAAGCCATTGTCGACGAAGGGCACGCTCATCGGGTTGAAACCCGAACGCTTGGCGTCGTTCATCGGATCGATCAGGCCGGGATGCTTGGCCATCCACAACAGCATGAAGCCCATATAGCCCTGCATGCCCTGGTTGGGATTGACCGAGCCGAAGATCTCGCCGGCCTTGATCATGTCGAGGATCTTGGCGTTGACGTCGGCGAGCATGACGCGGATCTTGCCGCCGCCTTCCTTGGCGGCCTGGGCAGCACCGATGGCCGAGTTGGCCTCCGGCATGAACACGGCGCCGAGGTCCGGATGCGCCTGGGCCAGGCTCAAAACCGCCTGATAGGCCTTGGTCGGATCCTGGTTCGAAGCGGCGCGGCCGACGAGCTTCATGTCAGGCCATTTGGCTTCCATGCGGGCAACGAAGGCGTTGACGCGCTTGTCGTGGTTGTCCTGACCGGGATTCTCCAGCACCGCATATTCGCCCTTGCCATCCATCGCCTTGGCAACGGCGTCGGCGGCATAGGTGCCTTCGGCATTGTTGTCGGAGGTGATGTAGGAGACGCGCTTGGAATTCGGCGAGTCGGCGGCGAAGGTCACCACCGCGGTGCCCTGCTCGATGGCGCGGTTGATCGGCTCGATGAACGGATCGGAGTTCATCGGGTGTACCAGTATGCCGGCAGGCTTCTGCGCCAGCGCCTGGTCGAAGGTGGCGATCTGCTTGTTGACGTCGTATTCCGGCGTACCCGTATAGGCGGTCTCGCAGCCGAACTGCTGGCCGGCCTGCTTGAACATTTCATAGACCGGGAACCAGTATTCGACGCCCGAGACCATCACGTTCATGACGTATTTTTCACCCGGCTCGCATTTGAACGGGTTAGGGGTTTCGGCGCGTACCTGCATCGACCCAAAGCAGGTCGATGCAGCCGCCGCGATTGCGAGCGTGCTCAGAAATTTGCGCAAGTTTCCTCCCTTGGCCGAAGCCATCCTCAATGACCGTTGCAGGCACTCAGTGAGCGCTGCCGTATGGATTTGATGATGCCGACCTTCCTCCGAAAGCCGACGATCGGGACATTACAGCCCGGGCGCGCATTGTCAATATAATTCACATAGTGAAATATATTTCACAACCTACTTCAAGGGGATTCCTACCGGGGGGGGCTCGCAGGGCACCCTCCCGCCGGCCGCGTCTTTATCGCCTGAAGCCCCCGATCCTGTCTTTGATAGATCTGTTCCGGGCGCAGCGTGACGGCTCTCCATATGTCCGCTTGGCCAGAAGTCGGCTGCAGCTTCGGCTTCGCTTTCGGGGGCCTGAGCCTGGGCAGATCGATGGCCACCCCAGCCGCATATCAAAACGGCGCGCGGGCATTTGTGGCTGGCGGGCTGTTTTTGATGTTGGTTTTGGGGAGAGGATTTGCGTTTTCTGTCTGGCGGCTTGGCTTGGCTGGTTGCGGGCGCCTGATGACAGGCCGGCAGCACAGCACAGCACAAAACAAAAGAGCCCGCACGATGGCGGGCCTTTTTGAATTTGGTTGCGGGGACAGGATTTGAACCTGTGACCTTCAGGTTATGAGCCTGACGAGCTACCGGGCTGCTCCACCCCGCGTCAATTTTTGTGTAAGCCGAGGCCTACAGATAGGTATATGGCTGACCAAATGAAAGGGCCGCTTACGCGGCCCGTGATCCCTTGGCGGGCCATTTCATAAAGAGAAGATTTTTCTCCATCCGATTTGGATGTGAGATCAACGTGCGTTTGGCAGACCTGGCAGCGACCTACTCTCCCGCGTCTTGAGACGAAGTACCATCAGCGCTGGAGCGTTTCACGGCCGAGTTCGGAATGGGATCGGGTGCAGCCGCTCCGCCATAACCACCAGGTCGGCAAAACGCACGTTGTTCGAGAAGCTTTTGAGCGAAGGGCACAAAGAGACATCGGCAGCGGGGCTGTCGGGTGCCTCTCGGGGCTGTTCGCTGGTCTTTGTGTGCCTTTACGGTTCTTGGTCTGGCGCCTTTCGAAGCGAAGCTTCGCAAGGTCGACCGTCGGCGCTGATGCGCCGCACTCACGTAGCGCCGCCCGCAGGGCGGAACAAGCGTGAGTGAGAACAGACCATCTGACTTTGTCAGATGGGCATAAGGAATGAGAACGATCAAGCCGATCGAACTATTAGTACCGGTAAGCTTCAAGCGTTGCCGCTCTTCCACACCCGGCCTATCAACGTGGTCGTCTTCCACGGTTCTCAGGGAATACTCGTTTTAAGGTGGGTTTCCCGCTTAGATGCCTTCAGCGGTTATCCCGTCCGGATATAGCTACCCTGCTATGCGGCTGGCGCCACAACAGGTCCACCAGAGATCCGTCCATCCCGGTCCTCTCGTACTAGGGACAGATCCTTTCAATATTCCTACACCCACGGCAGATAGGGACCGAACTGTCTCACGACGTTCTGAACCCAACTCACGTACCGCTTTAAATGGCGAACAGCCATACCCTTGGGACCTGCTCCAGCCCCAGGATGCGATGAGTCGACATCGAGGTGCCAAACAACCCCGTCGATATGGACTCTTGGGGGTCATCAGCCTGTTATCCCCGGCGTACCTTTTATCCGTTGAGCGATGGCCCTTCCACGCGGGACCACCGGATCACTATGACCGACTTTCGTCTCTGCTCGACTTGTCAGTCTCGCAGTCAGGCAGGCTTATGCCATTGCACTCAGCGAACGATTTCCGACCGTTCTGAGCCCACCATCGCGCGCCTCCGTTACTCTTTAGGAGGCGACCGCCCCAGTCAAACTACCCACCATACATTGTCCCGGACCCGGATAACGGGCCGCGGTTAGACATCCATAGTAATAAGGGTGGTATTTCAAGGGTGGCTCCACCTGAGCTGGCGCCCAGGCTTCAAAGCCTACCACCTATCCTACACATGCCACTACGAATGCCAATGTAAAGCTATAGTAAAGGTGCACGGGGTCTTTCCGTCTAACCGCAGGAACCCCGCATCTTCACGGGGAATTCAATTTCACTGAGTCTATGCTGGAGAC
>NZ_RZRO01000032.1:12760-17760 GCF_003997975.1 Mesorhizobium sp. M7A.F.Ca.US.005.03.1.1 | reverse complement strand
TCTCGACCCGCTCGGTGCCCCGCTGTGGAAAAGTCGACGGCCGAGACAATGGTCGCGGATACCCGCAATGAAATTCCGGGCGATCGCCGGCGACGCACGTCCGGCTAGGTCATCGTAGAGTTGCTCCAGCTCCGACTCCGCCTTGGAGTGGAAGACAATCCGATACTCCATCCCCTACTTGGCTTTCGCCTGCTTGGAGCGATGACGCGCCTCCAGCCGGGAGAAGACCGTGTCGGCAGGGATGCCCTTCATCGGATCCTGCCGGAGTTCAGCCAGGCGCCCTGGTATCTCCTCGCGCAGCCATTTCTCTCGCTCCGCCTCGAAATCCTCGAGCATGCGCAGGCCCGCGCGGACAACCTCGCTGGCATTGTTGTAGCGGCCTGATTCGAGCTGCTTCCTGATGAAGCTCTCGTAGTGGTCATTCAAAGCGTAATTTGGCATTGGCAACCTCCTGCGGGGAGCGATCCCGAATCTGGCGCCGATTCGGCCACGCCTTACCTCGCGTGACTCATCCGCAGAGAATCGCCCTTCGCTTTGATTCGGCATGATCGAGGCATCGCTTCAACGCCCCCAGGCCGCTCGACCAACGGCACTTGCGGCTATTGCGGCGTGACACACCGGCCGCCGGCGCGATCGAGGATTCACATGCAGGTCGATATTCGCGGTCATCAGTCATTGTCATGGTCGAGGGTGGCCACAAAAGCCGGCTGAATAGAACACCACCCCGACCAAATTCATTTCGTATTTGACTGCAAATCATCACCGGCATCACCGATGCCTGGCACGAGGATCGGATGGCTTTGTCTTTTCCGCCTCCGATTCGGTTGATCCGGCCATGGCGGCGGCCTGGCGCTTCACTTGCCAGTCCCCCAAACGCAAACGGCCCGCGGGCTGCGGGCTGTTTTGTTGAGGCTTTGTTTGTTGTCGTACCTTGTCGGCTGAGTCCTCTTGTGCGCCGAGGACTGCCGCTTGCGGGCACCATTGTCCCTTGAACGCGAACAGCCCGCCGGCTGATGCCAGGCGGGCTGTTGCTTAGTGAAGTTTGGTTTGCGGGACGGGATCTGGTTCTTTTGTCCCGCAGCTTCGGCTTCGCTTTCGGGGGCCTGAGCCTGGGCAGATCGATGGCCACCCCAGCCGCATATCAAAACGGCGCGCGGGCATTTGTGGCTGGCGGGCTGTTTTTGATGTTGGTTTTGGGGAGAGGATTTGCGTTTTCTGTCTGGCGGCTTGGCTTGGCTGGTTGCGGGCGCCTGATGACAGGCCGGCAGCACAGCACAGCACAAAACAAAAGAGCCCGCACGATGGCGGGCCTTTTTGAATTTGGTTGCGGGGACAGGATTTGAACCTGTGACCTTCAGGTTATGAGCCTGACGAGCTACCGGGCTGCTCCACCCCGCGTCAATTTTTGTGTAAGCCGAGGCCTACAGATAGGTATATGGCTGACCAAATGAAAGGGCCGCTTACGCGGCACGTGATCCCTTGGCGGGCCATTTCATAAAGAGAAGATTTTTCTCCATCCGATTTGGATGTGAGATCAACGTGCGTTTGGCAGACCTGGCAGCGACCTACTCTCCCGCGTCTTGAGACGAAGTACCATCAGCGCTGGAGCGTTTCACGGCCGAGTTCGGAATGGGATCGGGTGCAGCCGCTCCGCCATAACCACCAGGTCGGCAAAACGCACGTTGTTCGAGAAGCTTTTGAGCGAAGGGCACAAAGAGACATCGGCAGCGGGGCTGTCGGGTGCCTCTCGGGGCTGTTCGCTGGTCTTTGTGTGCCTTTACGGTTCTTGGTCTGGCGCCTTTCGAAGCGAAGCTTCGCAAGGTCGACCGTCGGCGCTGATGCGCCGCACTCACGTAGCGCCGCCCGCAGGGCGGAACAAGCGTGAGTGAGAACAGACCATCTGACTTTGTCAGATGGGCATAAGGAATGAGAACGATCAAGCCGATCGAACTATTAGTACCGGTAAGCTTCAAGCGTTGCCGCTCTTCCACACCCGGCCTATCAACGTGGTCGTCTTCCACGGTTCTCAGGGAATACTCGTTTTAAGGTGGGTTTCCCGCTTAGATGCCTTCAGCGGTTATCCCGTCCGGATATAGCTACCCTGCTATGCGGCTGGCGCCACAACAGGTCCACCAGAGATCCGTCCATCCCGGTCCTCTCGTACTAGGGACAGATCCTTTCAATATTCCTACACCCACGGCAGATAGGGACCGAACTGTCTCACGACGTTCTGAACCCAACTCACGTACCGCTTTAAATGGCGAACAGCCATACCCTTGGGACCTGCTCCAGCCCCAGGATGCGATGAGTCGACATCGAGGTGCCAAACAACCCCGTCGATATGGACTCTTGGGGGTCATCAGCCTGTTATCCCCGGCGTACCTTTTATCCGTTGAGCGATGGCCCTTCCACGCGGGACCACCGGATCACTATGACCGACTTTCGTCTCTGCTCGACTTGTCAGTCTCGCAGTCAGGCAGGCTTATGCCATTGCACTCAGCGAACGATTTCCGACCGTTCTGAGCCCACCATCGCGCGCCTCCGTTACTCTTTAGGAGGCGACCGCCCCAGTCAAACTACCCACCATACATTGTCCCGGACCCGGATAACGGGCCGCGGTTAGACATCCATAGTAATAAGGGTGGTATTTCAAGGGTGGCTCCACCTGAGCTGGCGCCCAGGCTTCAAAGCCTACCACCTATCCTACACATGCCACTACGAATGCCAATGTAAAGCTATAGTAAAGGTGCACGGGGTCTTTCCGTCTAACCGCAGGAACCCCGCATCTTCACGGGGAATTCAATTTCACTGAGTCTATGCTGGAGACAGCGGGGAAGTCGTTACGCCATTCGTGCAGGTCGGAACTTACCCGACAAGGAATTTCGCTACCTTAGGACCGTTATAGTTACGGCCGCCGTTTACTGGGGCTTCGATTCAGAGCTTGCACCCCTCCTCTTAACCTTCCAGCACCGGGCAGGCGTCAGACCCTATACGTCGTCTTGCGACTTCGCAGAGCCCTGTGTTTTTGATAAACAGTCGCTACCCCCTGGTCTGTGCCACCCTCCTCTACTTGCGTAGAAAAGGGTCACGCTTCTTCCGAAGTTACGCGTGCAATTTGCCGAGTTCCTTCAGCATAGTTCTCTCAAGCGCCTTGGTATACTCTACCAGACCACCAGTGTCGGTTTCGGGTACGGTTTATAAGGAGGAGCTATTTCCTGGAACCACGCAGCAGCCCGTTCAATCCGATAAGATTGGACTACCTCAATGATCCGTCACTACCTCCAAGCCCACGAATATTAACGTGGTTCCCATCGACTACGCGTTTCCGCCTCGTCTTAGGGGCCGGCTAACCCTGCTCAGATTAGCTTTAAGCAGGAACCCTTGGTCTTTCGGCGGGGGAGTCTCTCACTCCCCTTACGTTACTCATGTCAGCATTCGCACTTCTGATACCTCCACCACCCCTCACGGGTATGGCTTCATCAGCTTACAGAACGCTCCGCTACCGCTTGGCCCTTGCGGACCAAACCCTAAGCTTCGGTGTATGGCTTTAGCCCCGTTACATTTTCGGCGCAAAGACCCTTATTTAGACCAGTGAGCTGTTACGCTTTCTTTAAATGATGGCTGCTTCTAAGCCAACATCCTGGTTGTTTTGGGATCCTCACATCCTTTCCCACTTAGCCATAACTTGGGGACCTTAGCTGTAGGTCAGGGTTGTTTCCCTTTTCACGACGGACGTTAGCACCCGCCGTGTGTCTGCCGACTAGTACTCCCAGGTATTCGGAGTTTGGTTAGGTTTGGTAATCCGGTGAGGACCCCTAGCCCATCCAGTGCTCTACCCCCTGGGGTATTCGGTCGACGCTCTACCTAAATAGATTTCGCGGAGAACCAGCTATTTCCGAGTTTGATTGGCCTTTCACCCCTAGCCACAAGTCATCCCGAACTATTGCAACAGTTATGGGTTCGGTCCTCCAGTAAGTGTTACCTTACCTTCAACCTGCTCATGGCTAGATCACTCGGTTTCGGGTCTAATGCGACGAACTGAACGCCCTGTTCAGACTCGCTTTCGCTGCGCCTACACCTAGCGGTTTAAGCTTGCTCGTCACACTAAGTCGCTGACCCATTATACAAAAGGTACGTGGTCACCCAGGACGAACCTTGGGCTTCCACTGTTTGTAGGCAATCGGTTTCAGGTACTCTTTCACTCCCCTTGTCGGGGTGCTTTTCACCTTTCCCTCACGGTACTAGTTCGCTATCGGTCATGCACGAGTACTTAGGCTTGGAGGGTGGTCCCCCCAATTTCAGACAGGATTTCACGTGTCCCGCCTTACTCGAGGACGATTGATTGCATTACGCGTACGGGGCTGTCACCCACTATGGCCCTACTTTCCAGAAGGTTCCGCTTGTCTCTCAATCGCCACTGGCCTGGTCCGGGTTCGCTCGCCACTACTTCCGGAGTCTCGGTTGATGTCCTTTCCTACGGGTACTTAGATGTTTCAGTTCCCCGCGTTCGCCACTTTACCCCTATGTATTCAGGGTAAGTTACCTATTATCGATACTTGGAAACCACAGCAGCAATCCGGCCTTGCGACCTTCTGGCTGCTCTGATTTTCCAAGTACCTTAGGTGGGTTTCCCCATTCGGAAATCTACGGATCAAAGGGTATTCGCACCTCCCCGTAGCTTATCGCAGCGTATCACGTCCTTCATCGCCTGTGCATGCCAAGGCATCCACCAATTGCCCTTAAGACACTTGATCGTTCTCATTGCCAATGCCCATCCGCGCAATCCCGAAGGGATTGTCGCTTCAGCCTTCCCCTTACGGAGTTGGCATCCACGCAATTCCAAAGGAATTGTCGCCTGAAGCAGATCCTGTGCGGGATCAAACTTCGATGTCATTGGCACAAAAAGACCAGCTTCTCGAGATCGGTTCGAGGGTGCGGTTAGGCAAGCCCATCATATGCGGGAGATTGAGCGTCTCCCGCGACAAATCACGGCATTACTG
>NZ_RZRO01000032.1:0-10161 GCF_003997975.1 Mesorhizobium sp. M7A.F.Ca.US.005.03.1.1 | reverse complement strand
TACGCGGCTCTCTTGAATTTCGCTAAGGGCAGGCTTAGAAGCAAACTTCTTCGTCGCCAGCGGCGAGCCGCCCTCGTTCGTGAGGCGTATATAGTCGCCACCAACGACAACTGTCAACACACATCGAGAATGTTTTTGAACTTTTTGCGACAGAAATTTCGGACCCGATCTGTCGACAGCCAACTGCCCCAGGGGAACGCTGGCAACATGCGTGGCACGGCCAGGAAGGAGCCCTATTGCCGCCGCATTGCCGTTCGACACCAAAGCCATCGAATGTGGGCGCCGCCGATCGAGCAGCGCCTCTCTTAGGAGCCCTCCTATATAGGAGTGTGCGATGGGCCTTGCGGAGAAGGTACACCGCCCCGCCTGGTAGAGTGCTCTATAGGAGAAGTGCCTGGGGGCAATTCGGTCGGAGCCTGGCGCTTCGTTGACTTCACCTGCCATGACAGGCAAATGTCACGGCCACAACAAAAGCGACAAGCCGTTCCGCCCGGGGAAGAAGCAGCCTTTCTGGATGCCAGACACGGAAGATGTCATAGCCGAACTCGGCAATGAGCCGCCGCTGATCGCGGATGGCCGCAGCGGCCCGCCCGACCGGCGAGAGGTTTCTGCACGCTGGCTGTCGGGAACATTTCTCACTGGCGTGACCTCGAGCGTGTTGATGGGCGTGGCGCTGTTCGCCGCTCTTGACGGCCGCCAGCAGCTGGCCACCCCACCCGAGATCGCCGAGTTGATCAGCCTTGCCGGCAACGGAGATTCCGGCGAAGTCGCCAAGACGACCAGGCTGGTGGCGCCACGTCAGATCGCAAAGGCCAAGGACCGCCGCCGCATGGAAGTGTCGATGGTCACCAAGGTCGGCGACCGCGACGTCATCCACACCATGCCTTTCGTGCAGATCAAGATGGCCCTTGCCGCCGGCCACACCACCAGCCGCGCCTACCCCCCCTTCGACCCGATGCAAGTGTTCGGCGACGACGGCGACGACAATGCCCAGCCGGCGACGGCCTCGGCCGCTTCCGGCCAGATCTACGGCGCCAAGGTCGAAAGCGAGATGAGCCTGAAGACCGTCGATTTTCCGATCGACACGGCTTCCTTCGACGAAAAGAGCGACCTCTCCGCCGACGAGGTGGAAAAAGTGGTGCGCGAGGCCGGCACCGACCTCAGCGACGGCGCCGTGCAGGTCGCTTCGCTCCACTATGTCGATCCGCAGCGATTCGGCGAAGCCTTTGCCGAGAGCATGGCCGGCTCCTACGACGTCAAGATCGTGCCGGAAAACGTCTCGGTGGCGCCGCGAGCCACCGTTGACGACCAGGCGCCGGCTTTCGCCGAGGAAATCATCCCCTTCACCAAGGATCTCGACGTCACCGAGGCTTTTGCTGATTCGGGCTACACAGGGGAAGACGCCACCGGAATGGCCGAAGCCATAGCCAAGTTGCTCAATGCGACGGCGCTCAAGGCTGGAACCGTGCTACGCGTCGGCCTCGAGGTTCACGGCGATGCCGCCAAGGTCGTGCGCACCAGCGTCTACGACCGGACCCAGCACATCGTCACCATCGCGCTCAACGATCGCGGCCAGTATGTGCCGGCGCAGGAACCGGATCCGAACCCCGAATTGCTGACGGCCTTCGATGATTCGTCGGCGCCGGTGGTGGTGCGCGGCAACCTGCCCAACGTCTATGACGGCATCTACCGCGCCGCCTACTCCTACGGCATGTCCAAGGCGATGACGCAGCGGTTGATCAAGCTGCTGGCGTCCGACGTCGACTTCCAGTCTCGCCTCAGCCCCGCCGACCGCATCGAAGTCCTGTTCTCGCAGCCCGACGGCGACGATCAGACCTCGGACAGCTCCGAGCTTCTCTACGTCTCGGCGACGTTCGGCGGCCAGACCCGCAACTTCTACCGCTTCCAGATGCAGGACGGCGGCACCGACTATTTCGATGAGGACGGTTCGAGTGCCGAGCAGTTCCTGTTGCGCAATCCCCTGCCCGCCGGGAAATTCCGCTCCGGGTTCGGCGCCCGCAGGCATCCGATCCTCGGCTATGTCCGCATGCACACCGGCGTCGACTGGGCAGCCCCCATCGGCACGCCGATCATCGCCGCCGGCAACGGCACGGTCGAGAAGGTCGGCTGGGCCGGCGGTTACGGCAAGCAGATCATCATCCGCCACGCCAATGGCTACGAAACCTCATACAATCACCAGAGCGCCTTTGCCAAAGGCATCGAACCGGGCGTGCACGTCCGCCAGGGCCAGACCATCGGCTTCCTCGGCCAAACCGGCCTCGCCACCGGCCCGCATCTTCACTACGAGCTGATCGTCAACGGCACCAAGGTCGATCCGATGCGTGTCCGCCTGCCGGTCGGCAAGGTGCTGAAGGGCGATGACCTCGTCGCCTTCAAGCGCGAACGCGAACGCATCGACGAACTGTTGAAGCAGGAAGACAGCGATTCGCTGAAGGTTGCGAGCGCCAAGATCGATGGTTGATCGGCTTCAGCCTGGCGTATCTTCGGCCTTTCGCGGCCATGGCAATCGATCACCGGGAATGGTCGTCCAGGCGATGACAGCCGCAAGCAGGCAAAGCAGCGCGGTCACCGAAGAAACCGCGGCAAACGCGGCGTCGCTGGCGGCGAGCCTTGTCGCATCGATGGCCGGGGCAAGCCCGGCTGGCGCCGGTTCACCAAATCCCGGGATGCCGGAGGTTGCGCTCGCGTCCAGTGCATTCGCGTAGACCCACGCGGCAAGCGAGCCCATCGCCGCCACCGCGATCAGACCGCCGATGCGTGAGACGGCATTGTTGATGCCGGAGGCCGCCCCCGTGTCCTTGTCCTCCACCGCCGTCATGATCGCGGTCGACAAGGGCGACACGACCAGAGCCATGCCGAGCCCCATCAGCCCCATCAGCGGGAATGTTCCCGTCCAGAAATTGTGGATGCCGGCGTAGGTGAGCAAGGCCAGCCCGGCAAACGCAAAAGCCACGACCAGGCTGCCGCAGGCGATCGGAAAACGCGGTCCGATCCGGTCCGACAGCTTGCCGACAGGTCCCGACAAAAGCGCGATCGATGCCGACAAGGGCAGGAAGATGAAGCCGACCTCGGCCGTGCTCAGCCCCCAGCCGGCGATCAGCAGCATTGGCAGATAGAAAAGGTTGGCCGACAGCGCAAAATAGAGGAAGAACGTCGCCACATTGGCGCCGGCGAAAGCACCGACGCGAAACAGGCTGAGGTCGATCATCGGCTCGCGCTGACGAAGCTCGAAGACGATGAAGACAGCCAGCAATACGACGCCGGCGGCAATGCTCGGCCCTGCCATGAGGCCCTCGCCGCTGGCGCTCATCGAGGTCAGCCCATAGGCAAGCGCACCGAAAGCCAATGTCGCGAGCGCTGCACCGCCGAGATCCAGGCTGCGTTTCTCCGTCGGCGCATCGGCCGGAACCTTGGCCAGCAGAAGCCAGATCGAAATCAAGCCCAGCGGCAGGTTGATGGCGAAGATCGCCCGCCAGATGCCGTCACCGAAGGCCGACAGCACGAAGCCGCCGAACACCGGGCCAAGTGCCGTGGTCAGCGCCGAAGCCGCCGCCCAGATGCCGATAGCACGGCCGCGTTCTTTCTTCGGGTAGGCCTTGGCGATGATGGCGAGGCTGCCAGGCACCATGATTGCCGCACCGATGCCCTGCAACGCGCGAAATGCGATCAGCACAATTGCATTCGGCGCCAGCGCACAGGCAAGCGAAGCGAGGATGAACAGCGCGATGCCGGCCACGAAGGCGCGGCGCAGACCGAATCGGTCGCCGGCAGCGCCCCCGGCCAGGATCAGCGCCGAGAGCGTCAACGCATAGGCATTGGAAATCCACTGCGCCTCGGCAAGGCTTGCGCCGAGATTGACGCGGATCGCTGGTGTAGCGATGGCCAGGATGGAGCCGTCTATGAAGCCAAGCGCCGAGGCCAGAATTGCCGCGACCAGCACAAATCGTCGCCGCGACTGCGGACAAAACGTTCCATTCGTGACCGGATTGGTCAGCGGGACGGCGGCGGCTTCACTTGGTGAATGCATGAAACCTTGCTTAAACCCCTGGCGCACCGGCAACAACCAGCCAGTGGCTTGCTGTCGCTGAAACCAGCCGTTTGGCCAGGGTCGCACCCTGTCAGGTGCAAATGGCGGCAACCATGCTAGGTTTCCGGAAGGTGCCGAGGGGGAAACATCGATGAAGCGGCCACTTGAAGCATCGGCTGAGGGACGCGGCCGTATCGTCGGGATCACCGACGGCGTATTCGCCATCGCGCTCACCCTGATCGTTCTCGAAATCAGGGTGCCGGCGCACGAGGCGATCCATTCCGAACGCGAGCTGCTCGCCGCGATCGCCGACCTGGCGCCGCGTTTCCTGACCTACGCCTTGAGCTTCCTGACGCTGACCATCTTCTGGTTTGGCCAGCAGGCGCAGCATGGTCTGATCGCCAAATCCGATCGACGGCTTGCCACGCTGAACCTTTGCTTTCTCGCCTTCATCGCCTTGCTGCCCTTCTCGACCGACCTTCTGGCCGACTTCCTCGAGTTCAGAACCGCGGTGCTGGTCTACTGGCTCAATCTGCTGGCGCTCGGCGTCACGCTGTTCGCGAGCTGGCGTTATGCGGAGAAAAGCGGCTTCGTAGCAGAGGATGTCGATGCGGAAACCAAACGCACGGTCTATCTGCGCATCATCAAGGCACAGATCCTGTGGGCGGCCGGTGCCGCACTCTCGCTTGTCAGTCCCTCGCTCAGCGTCGGCTTCATCCTGATCGTGCAGTTGGTCTATGCCGCCGCGCTTCGCGGTTCACTGCTGCGCAAGGTTATCGGCTGAGGGCCCGCCGACAAACTCCACCGTCACGCCCGGCGAAACCAATTTGGCCAGCTCCCGCGCATCCCAGTTGGTCAGGCGTACGCAGCCATGGCTCTCGGTCTTGCCGATCTTCGACGGATCGGGCGTGCCGTGGATGCCGTAGGTCGGCTTATCCAGGGCGATCCAGACCGAACCGACGGGACCGTTCGGGCCCGGCGGAATGGTCAGGACCTTGTCGTTTTGACCCTGCTTGAAATTGATGCTGGGATTGTAGGTGTAGTTCGGATCGAGCGCCACGCGCGACACCGTGTGTATGCCGGACGGTGACGGCGTATCCGACGAGCCGATGGTTGCGGGATAGGCGGCGACCAGTTTGCCGCCGGCGTCATAGGCGAAAACCTCTTTCTTGTCCTTGTCGGCGACGATACGCGCCACCGGCGTCGAAACCAGCCTGCCGAAATTGGCGACCTTGATGATCGTGCCGGGACGATTGAAATCGACCTCCGGGTTGAGCGCCTTGAGATAATTCTCGTCCATGTGAAAGCGCTCCGCGAGCGCCTCGGTCACCGACGTATAACCCATGCGGTCGAGTTGCGCCTTCTGGCTGTAGTCTTCCGGGATCGACGCGACATAGGGACCGGCCGCGTCCTCCGCTGTAATCGTGTAGTTGGCGAAGGCATCGCCGCCGGATTGCGCAAGTGCCGCTTGGATGGCGACCGCGTCGGTCGATCGCAGATTGGCGCCGGTGATCTGGTTGTAGGCGGCGAGCGCCTTGTCGACATTCGAACCGAAACGCCCGTCGATGACGCCAGGCGAAGCGCCACCCCGGTCGAGCAGCACCTGAAGGGCGGCGACATCCTGGCGCGCTCCCAGCGAAAGTGCCGGGGCAACGGTGGTCTTGTCGCCGGCCTTTGGCGGCAGAGCCGCCTGATCGGCGGGTGTCGTCGGCTGGGCAGGGTCTATCGCGGCCTCGTTCAGCGGCTGGCGCTTGATTGTACCCGGCTTAGCCGGCTGCGGCGCGTCGGGATAATTGTCGTCGTAATTGCCATCGTCCTGCGGCGCCGGCGGGTAGGCTTCGGCGGAATTGTCCCCATAGGGATCGTACTCATCTGCCGGCGGCGGGATAACGCGGCCTTCCTCTTCCAACTGCTTGCGCCGGAACCGCGCCATGTCTTCCGGATCGTCGAGATAGTAGCGGTCGTCGCCTTCGGGGGCGCGGCCCAGTTCGCGCAGTCGTGTCTCGCGGCGCAAGGCGCGGCGGTCGAGCCGGGTCTGCGGCGGCTGGATGGCGATGACCTTGCCGGTATCGGCATCGACGATCACGCGGTTGCCCCTGGCGTCGTAGTAGATGTCGAGATTACCGTCCTGGGCGACAAGGATGCCCCCGGTATCGGCAGCGCGGACAACCCTTGGCGCATTGTCCGTCGTCGGCGCGGCGAACGCCCCGGAAGACACAAGCCCGGCGGCTAGCGCCGAGAGGGCAAAGATCGTGCGGAACATGGTGGCCAAATTCTCCGGTCCGTAAATTTGCCGCCGCCGGCATTGTCTTCTGGCGAACCCCTTCGCCAGCAAACCAGTTACACCATCCTATGGTTCCAACATGAACCGGGCATGAAGATGGCGGTTTTCCGGCGCCTCAAGGAATATAGGCTAGCTTTCGGCAAGTCCCAATTCCTTGCGCGCCTGCCTGGTAAGCTTCAGGGCGACAAGGCGATGGCTCTCGCGCAGATAGTCCTTCAGCGCGGCATCATCCATGCTCTGGCTTGTCCGACGCTGGATCCATGTCATGCCGCGCGAGGCAAGATAGGGTGCGGGCCGTAGCCCCGGCTGTTCCTTGAGCACATCATAGGCGATATCGGAACATTTGAAGGTGACGAAGAGCTGCTGGCCATCGTCCCAGCCGCCGATCGCGAAGACCTTGGCCCCCACCTTCCAAACATGGGCGCCACCCCACTGGACGACATGGGTCGTCGAAGGCAGCGAGTCGCAGAAGCTGTTGTAGTCGTCCAGTGTCATCCCCACCCCACGTTTTATATAAAAACGCCGCGCGTCCAGGAAGGACGCGTGGCGCGGGATCAGGCTGCCGCTTCCGCCGCGACGATCGTCGGTTTGGAGCGGAAATTCAGCCGGTCGGAACCGGCTGTCACCTTGACGGTCGAGCCGTCGAGGATGTCGCCGAGCAGGATCTTCTCCGCCAGTGGGTCCTGCAATTCCTTCTGCATCACCCGCTTCAGCGGCCGCGCGCCATAGGCCGGGTCGTAGCCCTTGGCCGCCAGCCAATCCACCGCCTCCTGGTCCAGCGATAGCGTGATCTTGCGGTCGACAAGCAGGCTCTCGAGCCGCTTGAGCTGGATCTCGACGATGCGGCCCATATCCTGCCGGCGCAGCCGGTGGAACAGGATCACCTCGTCGACGCGGTTGAGGAACTCCGGCCGGAACGATGCCCTGACGACGTTCATCACCTCGTCGCGCACCAGATCGACATCCTGGTCCTCGGTGAGGTTGACGAGATATTCGGCGCCGAGGTTCGACGTCATGATGATCAGCGTGTTGCGGAAGTCGACCGTGCGGCCCTGGCCGTCGGTCAGGCGGCCGTCGTCGAGCACCTGCAAAAGCACGTTGAACACATCCGGATGCGCCTTCTCGATCTCGTCGAACAGCACGACCTGATAGGGCCGGCGCCGCACCGCTTCGGTCAGCGCGCCGCCTTCCTCATAGCCGACATAGCCGGGAGGCGCGCCGATCAGCCGGGCGACCGAGTGCTTTTCCATGAACTCCGACATATCGATGCGCACCATGGCGCTCTCGTCGTCGAACAGAAAGCTCGCCAGCGCCTTGGTCAACTCGGTCTTGCCGACACCCGTCGGTCCGAGGAACATGAACGAGCCGATCGGCCGGTTCGGATCCTGCAGGCCCGCGCGGGCGCGGCGCACCGCTTTCGACACAGCTTGCACCGCCTCGCCCTGGCCAACGACGCGCTTGCCGATCTCGTCTTCCATGCGCAGCAGCTTGTCGCGCTCGCCCTGCAGCATCTTGTCGACCGGAATGCCGGTCCAGCGCGAGACGATATGGGCGACGTGGTCGGGGGTAACCACCTCTTCGACCATGCCGGCTTTGCCGTCCTGGGCCTCGGCCTCCTTCAGCTTCTTTTCCAGTTCCGGAATCTTGCCATAGGCAAGCTCGCCGGCGCGCTGGAATTCACCCTTGCGCTGGGCAATGGCAAGGTCGTTGCGCGCCTCGTCGAGCTGCTTCTTCAGGTCGGCGGCGAGCCCGAGCTTCTGCTTCTCGGCCTGCCACTTGGCGGTGATCTCGGTCGATTCCTCCTCAAGGCCGACGAGTTCCTTTTCCAGGCGGGCGAGCCGGTCCTTCGAAGCATCGTCCGTCTCGACCTTCAGCGCCTCGCGCTCGATCTTGAGCTGCATGATGCGGCGATCGATCTCGTCCAGCGCCTCAGGCTTGGAATCGACCTGCATGCGCAGCCGCGATGCGGCTTCGTCGACCAGGTCGATCGCCTTGTCCGGCAGGAAGCGATCGGCGATGTAGCGGTTGGACAGCGTCGCCGCCGCCACCAGCGCTGAATCCGAAATGCGCACCTTGTGGTGCTGCTCGTATTTCTCCTTCAGGCCGCGCAGGATCGAAACGGTGTCTTCCACCGTCGGCTCGTCGACGAAAACCGGCTGGAAGCGCCGGGCAAGGGCTGCATCCTTCTCGACATGCTTGCGATACTCGTCGAGCGTGGTGGCGCCGACGCAGTGCAGCTCGCCGCGCGCCAGCGCCGGCTTCAGCAGGTTGGACGCATCCATGGCGCCATCCGCCTTGCCGGCGCCGACCAGCGTGTGCATCTCGTCGATGAACAGGATGATGTTGCCGCTGGCCGAGGTGACTTCGGAGAGCACGGCCTTCAGCCGCTCCTCGAACTCGCCGCGATATTTGGCGCCGGCAATCAGCGCGCCCATGTCGAGCGCCATCAGCTGCTTGTCCTTCAGCGATTCCGGTACGTCGCCATTGACGATGCGCAGTGCCAGGCCTTCGGCGATCGCCGTCTTGCCGACGCCGGGTTCGCCGATCAGCACCGGATTGTTCTTGGTGCGGCGCGACAGCACCTGGATGGTGCGGCGGATCTCGTCGTCACGGCCGATCACGGGGTCCAGCTTGCCGGCACGGGCATCCGCAGTCAGGTCGCGCGCGTATTTCTTCAGCGCGTCGTAGCCCTGTTCGGCACTCGCCGAATCGGCGGTGCGGCCCTTGCGGACATCGTTGATGACCTGGTTGAGCGCCTGCGCGGTGACGCCGGCCTTGGCCAATATGTCGGCGGTCTTGGCCGACTTTTCCATGGCGAGCGCCTGCAAGAGCCGCTCGACCGTGACAAAACTGTCACCGGCTTTCTTGGCCAGTTCCTCGGCGGTCGAAAACACTTTCGCCAGCGGCTGGGCCAGATAGAGCTGGCCATTGCCGCCCTCGACCTTGGGCATCGCTTCGAGCGCCGTCTCGACGCCAAGCTTGACGTCGCGGACGTTGCCGCCGGCGCGTTCGATCAGCGACGCGGCCAAGCCCTCGTCGTCGTCGACGAGCACTTTCAGGATATGTTCAGGGGTGAATTGCTGGTGGTTGCGGGAAAGCGCCATGGTCTGCGCGGACTGGATAAAGCCGCGCACGCGCTCTGAGTATTTCTCAAGGTTCATATCTGTCTCCTTCCATCACCGGCCCGCTTTGCGGCACCGGATCCGATTGCGGTGACGGACCCGCTCATTCGAGCCGGGTCCAGTTGAGGCTGATATGGTGCACAGGCGCTGAACCCTCAAGACGTCCCGATATCGGCAACCACATAATATTGCACGGCCGCCCAAACGAAAACGGCGGAGATTTCTCTCCGCCGCTCAATGCCTTGAAATGCCGTTGGGTCAGTTATCGATATCGACATTGACCGGTTGGGCGTTGCCGCTGTCGGCCGGGGCCGCAGCCACCTCGCCGGCGTCGGTCCCGGAACTGGCATTGTCACTACCGCCATCAACCTGATCGGCGTTGACGCGCGGGCGGCGCGGACGACGCGGACGACGGGCAGCACCGCTTTCGGCGGCCGCCTCGTTGAGTTCGGCCTGGGCGGCAAGACCTGCCGGGGAAAGGTTCTCGAACGACGGAGCCGGTTCGGCCGGCGCCACAGATTCGGTCGGCGAAACGGCTTCGCCCTGGACCGGGATCTCGTTGCCCTGGGGCTGACCACCTTGCTCGGCGGACGATGAAAAGTCGCGCTGGCCGTTCTGGCCATAGCCGCCATTGGGGCGGCGATCACGATGGCGCCCGCCATTGTTGTCGCGGCCGCCATTGTTGCGCCCGCCATTGTTATCGCGGG
>NZ_RZRO01000031.1:0-59346 GCF_003997975.1 Mesorhizobium sp. M7A.F.Ca.US.005.03.1.1 | reverse complement strand
CGGCGGCAACAATCAGGGACCCTGGGGGCAGGGTCCAAAAGGACCGAGCGGGCCGCAGGGCTCGCCTCCCGATCTCGAAGACATCATCCGCCGCGGCCAGGACCGGCTGCGGCGCGCTCTTCCGGGCGGCGGCGGCGCGAGCCCGGCTATCTTCGCGCTGATCGCGGCTGCACTTGTGGTGCTGTGGGCGTTCAAGGCGGTTTACACCGTGCAGCCCGATGAGGTCGCGGTCGAACTGCGCTTCGGCAAGCCGAAGACCGAACTGTCGCAGCCTGGCCTGCATTTCCATTGGTGGCCGCTCGAAACCGTCGAGACGGCCAAGATTTCCGAGCAGCTCGTCGATATCGGCGGCGGCGGCGCGACAAGTGGCAATACGTCCGGGCTGATGCTTACCGGCGACCAGAACATCGTCAACGTCCAGTTCTCCGTGGCCTATCAGGTCTCCGACCCGCGCGCGTATCTGTTCGATGTGTCCGATCCCGACGGCATGCTGCGGCAGGTTGCCGAAAGCGCCATGCGTGAAGCCGTCGGCCGCCGGCCGGCGCAGGACATCTTCCGCGACGACCGCCAGGGCATTGCCGCCTCGGTGCGTGAGATCATCCAGACGACGCTGGACGGCTACAAGGCCGGTCTCAACGTCAACGCCGTCTCGATCGAGGATGCGGCACCGCCACGCGAAGTGGCCGATGCGTTCGACGAGGTGCAGCGCGCCGAGCAGGACGAGGACAAGTTCGTCGAGCAGGCCAACCAGTACTCCAATCAGAAGCTCGGGCAGGCGCGCGGCGAGGCCGCACAGATCCGCGAAGACGCGGCCGCCTACAAGAACCGGGTCGTGCAGGAAGCTGAGGGTGAGGCGCAGCGCTTCATCTCGGTCTATGACGAATATGCCAAGGCGCCCGATGTAACGCGCAAGCGCCTCTACCTGGAAACCATGGAGAAGGTTCTGAAGGATTCGAGCAAGGTCATCGTCGAGCAGGGCAACGGGCAAGGGGTCGTTCCCTATCTGCCGCTGCCGGCATTGCAGCCGAAAGCGCCGGCACCGGCCGCCCCCGTTACGGGAGGTAACCAGTGATGGCCAACCGTCTTCCCATCATCGTCGTCGCAGCAGCGGTTATCCTGTTCCTGCTCTATTCGTCGGTCTTCGTGGTCAATGCGCGCCAGCAGGCGCTGGTGCTCAGGTTCGGTGAGATTGTCGACGTCAAGAGCGAACCCGGCATCTACTTCAAGGCGCCGTTCTCGTTCTTCGACGCCGACACCGTGCAGCTGATCGAGAACCGGGTGCTGCGCTTCGATCTCGACAACATTCGCGTCCAGGTCTCGGGCGGCAAGTTCTATGAGGTCGATGCCTTCATCGCCTATCGCATCTCGGATCCGCGGGTCTTCCGCGCCGCGGTGTCCGGTCAGATCGAACTGGCCGAGGCCCGGCTCAGGACGCGTCTCGACGCTGCCTTGCGCCGTGTCTATGGTCTGCGTGATTTCGAGGCAGCACTCTCCGAAGAGCGCGGCGTGATGATGCGCGAAGTCCGCGACCAGCTCAGGCCCGATGCCACATCGCTCGGCCTGCAGATCGAGGATGTCCGCATTCGCCGCACCGATCTCACGGCCGAAGTCTCGCAGCAGACCTTCGACCGCATGAAGGCGGAACGCCTGGCGGAAGCTGCCCGGCTGAGGGCGCGCGGCAATGAGGCGGCACAGCGCATCACCGCCCGCGCCGATCGCGAAGTGGTCGAGATCGTCGCCGAAGCCCAAAAAGAGTCGGAAATCCTGCGCGGCGAGGGCGAGGCCCAGCGCAGCGCCACCTTCGCGGGAGCCTATCAGCGCGATCCGGCTTTCTTCGACTTCTACCGGTCGATGAATGCCTATGGCACGGCGCTGGACAACACCGGAACGACGATGGTGCTGTCGCCGAACTCGGAGTTCTTCCGCTTCTTCCGCAATCCCGACGGCAGCGAGGGACCGGCAAAGCCGGCTTCGCCTGCGCCAAACGCTCCGGCGACGGCACCCGCCGCGCCGGCGGCACAGCCCAGCACCGGCCAGTAGCGGCCGGTGCAGGATTTTCTTGCCGCCATGGGCCTCGTCCTCGTCATAGAGGGTCTGGTCTATGGCGGCTTTCCCGGCCTGGCCAGGAAGCTTGCCACCGAAGTGCTGTCGCTGCCCGAGAACGCGCTGCGGATTGCCGGGCTGGCGGCGATCGCGATCGGCGTCGGCATCGTCTGGCTGGTACGAGGCGCATGAGGGCGGCGATGATTTATCCTCTGCCGATAGTCATAGCCGCAAACGTGCCGTATTTTTTGCCAACATGGCGTGACGCGGCGTTTTCGTCGAAGCGCTTTTCTTTTCAAGAATACCGGGAGGCTTCTCGATGACATCCAAAACAATTTTGCGCGCGGCGCGGCGGACATTCATCACCGGCGCGGCGGCACTTCTTGTCAGCGCCGTCGCTGTCCCGTCCTTCACGGCGCCGACATTTGCCGCCGACGGGCCCGCTTCGGTCGCCGATCTGGCGCAAGGCCTGCTCGGCGCGGTGGTCAACATATCGACCTCGCAGACGGTCAAGGGTACCGAAGGCCCGGGCGCGGTGCCGATGCCGCAATTGCCCGAAGGTTCGCCCTTCCAGGATTTCTTCGACGATTTCTTCAAGAACCGCGGCGGTGACAAGGACAACGGCTCGCAGAAGGTGCAGTCGCTGGGCTCCGGCTTCGTCATCGATGCCGAGCAAGGCATCGTCGTCACCAACAACCATGTCATTGCCGATGCCGACGACATCGAGGTCAATTTCTCCGATGGCGTCACCTTGAAGGCGACGCTGGTCGGCACCGACACCAAGACCGATGTCGCCGTGCTCAAGGTCGATCCGAAAGGCCACAAGCTGACGGCGGTGAAGTTCGGCGATTCCACCAAGATGCGCGTCGGCGACTGGGTGATGGCGATCGGCAATCCGTTCGGCCTCGGCGGCACGGTGACGGTCGGCATCGTCTCGGCCCGCAACCGCGACATCAATTCCGGCCCCTATGACGACTTCATCCAGACCGATGCCGCGATCAACCGCGGCAATTCCGGCGGACCGCTGTTCAACAGCGCGGGCGAAGTCATCGGCATCAACACGGCGATCATCTCGCCATCCGGCGGCTCGATCGGCATCGGCTTCTCCATCCCGTCGCAGCTCGCGTCCGGTGTCGTCGACCAGTTGCGCCAGTTCGGCGAGACGCGGCGCGGCTGGCTCGGCGTGCGCATCCAGCCGGTGACCGACGACATCGCCGAAAGCCTCGGCATGGCGACCGCAAAGGGTGCGCTGGTTGCCGGCGTGATCAAGGGCGGCCCGGTCGACAATGGCACGATCCAGGCCGGCGACGTCATCATCAAGTTCGACGGCAAGGATATCCATGAGATGCGCGACCTGCCACGTGTCGTCGCCGAAAGCCCTGTCGGCAAGGCGGTCGACGTGCTGATCGTGCGCAAGGGCGTTGAACAGACGGTGAAAGTGACCCTCGGCCGGCTCGAGGATGGCGAGAAGGCCGCCAACGCCGAGGAGGGCAACACCGACCAGGACAAGGGCGACAAGGCTCCGGCCGTTTCCACTGCCTCGGTGCTCGGCATGACGGTCGGCGAACTGAACGACGAGACACGCAAGAAGTTCAGCATTGCGGCCGATGTTTCGGGCGTCGTCATCACCGACGTCACCAAGGACTCGGCCGCCGCCGAACGCGGCATCCAGCCCGGCGAGGTGATCACCGAGATCGCACAGGAATCGGTTGCTACCCCCAAGGACGTCATGGACCGCATCGGCGCCTTGAAGGAACAGGGGCGCAAGAATGCGTTGCTGATGCTGGCCTCGAAGACCGGCGAGCTCAGGTTCGTGACGATCAGGATGGACTGAGGTCCGGAAGATCGACAACACGACAACACTGAAAAAAGGGCGGCTAGCGAGCTGCCCTTTTTCTTGCCTGCCAGTCCTGGCGCGACAGTCTGTAGAGGACATGCCGTTTGAGATGCGGATGGCTGTCGGGAATGCTGGGGTGGTCGAAATCGCCGGACGGATCCGCGCTCATGCCGAGGCGTTGCATGACGGCGGTGGAGCGGCGGTTGGCCGCGACGGCGAATGACACGATTTCATCGAGGCCAAGCGTCTCGAAGCCGTAGGCCAGCCACGCTTCGGCTGCCTCGGTGACATAGCCTTTGCCCCAGAACTCAGGTGCCAGCCGCCAGCCGATCTCGATGGTGCCGGCTGGCAGGGATGGCACATGATCGGTGTCGAGGAGACCGATGAAGCCGATGCATTCACCGGTGGCGGTGATCTCGGCGGCAGCAAAACCGTATCCGTCGTTCGTGGTCCAGGCCCGGAGCTCGTCCATCTTGG
The DNA here is from genome assembly GCF_003997975.1 of Mesorhizobium sp. M7A.F.Ca.US.005.03.1.1. Classification (NCBI taxonomy): domain Bacteria; kingdom Pseudomonadati; phylum Pseudomonadota; class Alphaproteobacteria; order Hyphomicrobiales; family Phyllobacteriaceae; genus Mesorhizobium; species Mesorhizobium sp. M7A.F.Ca.US.005.03.1.1. The sequence goes on along the minus strand of NZ_RZRO01000031.1, from coordinate 54,989 downwards.
CATCCGCCTGGGCACGGTCACGGCGGAATGGAAAGAACTCCATCACCCGGTCGTCGGAGTTGATGCGGTGGAACAGGTCGCGGTCGCGATCCTCCCAGTTGCGCAGGATCAGGCGCTCGGTACGCATTGGTTTCATTGCACAAAGTCCTCCTGCCTGTAGCCCTGCATATAGAGCAGCGCGGTCAGGTCGCCATGATCGATGCGGACCTTGGCCTGTGCCGCCACCGTCGGCTTGGCGTGAAGCGCGACACCGGTACCGGCAAGGCGGATCATGTCGAGATCATTGGCGCCGTCACCGACGGCAATGGCGTCGGCGGGCGTCAGGCCGAGACGCGCTGAAATTTCGATCAACGCGTCGGCCTTGGCGGCGCGGCCGAGGATAGGTTCGCCGACCAGGCCGGTGAAGCGCCCGTCCTGTTCGAGCAGGCGATTGGCGCGGTTCTCCTGGAAGCCGAGCATTGCGGCGATGCGCGTCGTGAACACCTCGAACCCGCCAGACACGAGTGCCGTCCAGGCACCGTTGGCGCGCATGGTCCGGACCAGAACACGGCCGCCCGAGGCCAGCGTCAGGCGATTGGCGACGATGCGATCGACCACGGTGGCGTCGAGGCCCTTCAGCAACGCCACCCGCTCGCGCAAAGCCGGTTCGAAGGCGATCTCGCCATTCATGGATCGCGCGGTAATCGTGGCAACATGATCCTTTACGCCGATCTCGTCGGCCAGCTCGTCGATGCATTCCTGGTCGATCATGGTCGAATCCATGTCGGCGATCAGGATTTTCTTGCGGCGGGTTTCTGCTTCTTGGACGATCACGTCGACCGACTCGCTGGCGAGTGCCGTGCGCAAGACGGCACTCGCAGCGGCGGCGTCGGCTGCCTCAGGCAGGACGAGATCGCAGGCGATACCTTCAGCCAGCCAGACAACAGCGCTTGCGCCGACCGACCGTGAGGCCATATTCGCAAGCGACAGCGACAAAGCGCGCTCAGTGGGACGGGAAACAAGCGTGGCGATGAGCGGCATGGAACATTCCGGCGGGCAGGCGGGCAAGGGCCGCGTGAAGAACGCGATCCTGATAGCCGGGCCGACCGCCAGCGGCAAGTCGGCGCTTGCGCTCGATCTGGCCGAGCGCAGGGGTGGCGTGATCGTCAATACGGATTCCATGCAGGGCTATTCGGTGCTCGACGTGCTGACCGCCCGGCCGGAGGCGGCCGACCTCGCCCGCGCACCGCATTTCCTCTACGGCCATGTCCATCCGGCGACACCCTATTCCACCGGCGCCTGGCTGCGCGACGTGATGAAACTGATCGACGACGGCACATTCTCCGAACGGACAGCGATTTTTGTCGGCGGCACCGGGCTCTATTTTCGCGCATTGGCCGAGGGCATTTCGGAAATGCCCGACATTCCGCAACGGGTCCGCGACCGTTGGCGCTACGAATTGAAGGAGCAGGGCGCCGTCAAGCTGCACAGCCTGCTGCTGCGCGAGGATTCGGCGGCCGCCATGATGCTCAAGCCAACCGACAGCCAGCGCATCGTGCGGGCATTGGAGGTTCTCGATGCGTCTGGCCGTTCGATCCTGGAATGGCAGGCAGAGCGCGGCCAGCCGCTCATCGACAGGCAAAGCGCGCATTTCCTGGTGATCGAGCCGGATCGGGCGGCGTTGGTCGGACGCATCGACAAACGCTTCGACCAAATGCTGGACAAGGGCGCGCTGGACGAGGTCAAGCGGCTTGCGGCACTTGGCCTCGATCCCGAATTGCCGGCGATGAAAGCGATCGGCGTTCGCGAACTGCAGGCGGCGATGGCCGGAGGGATTGGCTTTCCCGAGGCAATCGAACGCGCCAAGATCGCGACCAGGCAATATTCCAAGCGGCAAACCACCTGGTTCAGGCATCAATTGGGGCCGGAATGGCTGAGGTTGCACCCCGGTGATGATCTGGAAACCACGATCTCAGCGCTTGCTTCCGATGCAACCTGAAAAGTTTACCTGCAAGGAAAGGTTCCCGTTGTGGTTGTCCAAATTAACCCTCCGTAAGCCCGCCCATGCCATAAGGTCGATGGGCACTTTTCCAACGGGGAGCAGATGCGTTTTCACAAGGCGGAATCAGCATTTTTCGTCTTTATATTCGTGATCCTGGCCGCCGGCCTGGTGACGCTGCATGCTTATGGACTTCTGCAGTCCTTCGCCGACGAGTTGCATACGGCTTCGGGTCTGGACAAGGTCATCTATCTCAACAAGCTCTTGTTCGCGACCGGCGTGCTCCTGGCCACCGCGCTGTTCTTCGGCATTTTCTTCATCTATCCGCTGATTCGAAAACAGGCGACGGAGGAGGGCAAGCTGCGCGCCATGACGGTCTCGCTCAGCGCGCGGTCGGAAACACTCGAGCATGCGGCGCTGACCGACGGCCTGACCGGCATGCAGAACCGGCGCTATTTCGATGATGCGCTGAAGGAGTATCTCGAGGAGTTCCGGCGCATCGAAAAGCCTGTCGGGCTGATGATCCTCGATCTCGACCATTTCAAGCAGGTCAACGACACCCATGGCCATGACGTCGGCGACGAGGTGCTCAAGGCGGTCGCGAGCTGTCTCAAGGATATGACGCGCTACCACGATGTGGTGGCGCGATTGGGCGGCGAGGAGTTCGCCGTGGTCACGCCCAACATGGACGCCGAGCTTCTGGGCAAGTTTGCCGAGCGCATCCGCAAGGCGATCGCCAACATGTCGGTGCTGTCGGGCAATGTCCGCCTCAAGATCACCACCAGCGTCGGGCTAGCCGTCTGGGACCGCAAGGAAACAGCGGAAGAGTTCTATCGCCGCGCCGACCGCCAGCTTTACGAGGCGAAGAGGCAAGGCCGCAACCGCGTCTGCGCCTAAAATCCCGTCCCTGAATTCGTGAGGCTGGCCGTCTGGCGCCGTTTTCTGTGCTTCCGATCCTCACGGACTCAAATGTCCGCTCCGCTTCGGTTCTCGAAAACAGCACCACCCGACTCAGCCTGACGAATTCCCTGACGGGATTTACCCAAGCGGTCCAGGCAGGGCGCGAGCTTAGCGCGGCTTCTCAATCGGCCGGCAGAACAGCCGGGTCGCAAGCTCAATCGTTTTGCGGGCGCAGGCCGAAGGTTGCGGGCTTGAGGCCGTAGCGCATGTCGAAATCGTCGTCCGATGGCGGGCGTGCGGCGGGTGGCTTGCGGTAGTCGGGGTCGCCGGCCTGGCGGCCTGAATCCACGACCTCGGCGAAGGCCATCGCCTGCTGCGTCGATTTCGGCACGTTGCGCAATCGTTCCACGATCGCCACCAGATCGACATCGTCGCCCGGCTTCGACGTGGCCTCTTCGCGTTTGGCGGTGCCGGGAAGCAGGTGGCTCGGCAGTTTTTCGAACTTCAGCCGCATGGTCGTCGCCACGCCTTCGCCGAAGGCGATGGCTTCGCGCTGGCCCATCGAGGACAGAAAGGCAAGCGTCGAGGCAGAAGAGTCGGCAATCGCCGAGCGGATGATCGCCTGGTCCTGCTCATTGGCAAGCCGCATGGCGAAGAAGGTCGAGCATTGCGACAGGATGGTCGGGTCGAGCTCGCCGGGGCGCTGGGTGACGACGCCGAGATAGCAGCCATATTTGCGGCCTTCCTTGGCAATGCGCGACAGCGCATGCCTGGTCGGCGCGAATCCGAGACGCGGGTCGGCCGGCATATAGCGGTGCGCCTCTTCGCACAAAAACAGAAGCTGCAGCTTGCCTTCGCTCCACAGAGCGAGATCGAAGGCCAGGCGCGCCAGCACCGAACAGACGGAATTGACCACTTCGGACGGCATGCCGGCCATCTCGAAGCAGGTCACGGGACGGCCATGATGCGGCACGCGGAAGATGTTGCCGATCGTCTCGTGGATGGTGTCCTCGATCAGGCGCGAGTTGAACATGAAGCGATAACGTGGATCGGCCGCCGCCGATTCGATGCGCGTCTTCAGCGATTTGAGCGTCGGGCGATCGGTCTTGCTTTCGAGCATGCCCATGCGCTCATCGATCTGCTTGAGCAGGTCGGCGATGCGGTAAGGCACTGGCGTATCGGCGGTCAGCGCATCGCTGCCGCGCCTGATATAGGAGCCCGAATTCGGGTTGCGGTAGAGATTCTTGGCGGCCGGGATCAGGTCGCGCAAGGCATCGATTTCTTCCGGCTCGGTCTCGCGGCCCCGGAACAGCACCTCGGCGAATTCCTCCAGCGTGAACATCCAGAACGGAAGATCCAAGGTTTTGGAATCGACCCTGACGCAGTATTCGGGCAGCGATGCCGCGAACTCGTTGTGCGGGTCGAGGATCAGGATGCGCAGATCCGGCCGTGCCGCGATCGACTTGCGCAGCAGCAGCGAAACGGCGGTGGATTTGCCGACGCCGGTCGTGCCGACAATGGCGAAGTGACGCGCCAGCGTATCGTCGATAGCGATGTTGGCGGCGATCGTCTCGTCCTGCGCGAGCGTGCCGATCGTGATCGAATGACGCCCGGCAAGGTCATAGACCGCCTGCAGGTCGCGGGTGCGGATGCGATGCGCAACGGCGCCGATATGCGGATAGGTGGTGATGCCGCGGTCGAAGACCGGTCTGGCGCCGGGCTCCGCACCGTCACGGACTTCGCCGATCAGCTCGATGCTGACCTCGATGGCGTTCTGGCCCTCATTGCTCCAGGCGCGGTCCGACTTGCCGATCGCGTAGACAAGGCCGACGGTTCGCGTCGATCCGAGATTGATGGAAATCATCTTCCCGACTGTCCACAGGCCGGTCACCGCGCCGTCGGCATCGTCCGCATAGGCGCTGATGGTGGCGCGAGCGCCGTCGCATTGCACGACATTGCCGAGGATGCGCTTGTCGTTCTGCTCGGTCTGGCGGCGCTCCTGCGAGGTCGGTTCCCCCACGGAGGCTTCGCGTTCGACATACATGGACAGGCCAATCCCCATTTCCCTGGAGAGTCGATCCTACCCGAATGGGGTTAAGGCCCGATGAGGTCGGATGGTGTAGAGAGCATTAAGGGGCCTGTGAAAATTGTCGCAAGGCGGCTCTTCTCCGGCGTCAATATTTCGCTATAATAGACATATGGATGATATAGCGAACGAAATTTCCTCGACGATAGGCCGCAGGATACACGCCGAAAGGGTCATGCGTGACTGGTCCCTGGCCGAACTGGCGGAGCATTCCGGCGTCTCGAAGGCGATGCTCAGCACGATCGAGCGAGGCAAGACCAGCCCGACGGCGGCGCTTCTGGTGCGCATCGCGTCGGCCTTCGGCATGACGCTGTCGACCTTGATCGCGCGCGCCGAGCTGCAGGGCGGCGGGCTGCTGCGCGAGGCCGACCAGCCGGTATGGCGCGATCCCGATACCGGCTATGTCAGGCGGCATCTTTCGCCGGCTGGCGATATGCCGCTGGAACTGATCAAGGTGCATCTGCCGGCGGGCGCCAGGGTCAGTTTTCCGGCTGCTTCATACGCCTTCATCAAGCAGCAGATATGGCTGATTTCCGGGCGGCTCGAATTCATCGAAGGCGATATGGCGCACAAGCTCGAGCCCGGCGACTGCCTGGCGCTTGGGGCGCCGTCGGACTGCACCTTCCATGCCCTGGAGCCCGGCGCCGACTATCTGGTCGCCCTGGTCAGAGGCTGACACAATGGCAAAGAGACCAAAGCGCTCCCACAATGGGGGGCCGCCTCTCGATGAGTACAAGGGCCCGCCATGGGGCACGGGCGATCCCTATATCTTCCTGGCCTGGCAGGCAGCGCACGCCAAGGCGTGGAAGGCGCCGAGCCACGAGGTCATGCTGTTGCGCATGGACAGAGCCGAGCGGCTTGGCCTGACCTACGAGGAGTACACGCTCGAGATTCTCGAGCGCGGGCGGCACCTCGGGCACGAAGATGCCGACCGCATCAGCGCCATCAAGGCGGCGCGAAAGCGTCGCCGCGCGCGCCATCTGGAGTGACGGCAATGCGCCCGCTTCTATCGCAATCACAGGATATCCCGCACATGAACTCGATCGAGATCGCAACCCTGACCCCGGCTGCCGAGACGCAGGACGGGCTGGCCGAATTGCTGGTCGCAACGGTGGCGGCAGGCGGTTCGGTCAGCTTCATGCATCCGTTGGCGCCGCAGGCGGCGAGGGGTTTCTGGGAGAAATCGCTGGCCGCGGCGGCAAGGGGCGAAAGAGCGGTGCTTGGCGCCTGGGACGGCAAAAACCTGGTCGGCACCGTGACCTTGCTGCTCGACTGTCCGCCCAACCAGCCGCACCGGGCCGAGATCGCCAAGCTGATGACACGCACCGACTACCGGGGCAGGGGCGTGGGAACGCGCCTGATGCGGGCCGCCGAGAGGCTTGCGGTGGAGAAGGGCCGCATGCTGCTGGTTCTGGACACGGCAACCGAGGAGGGCGCCTCACGCCTCTATGAGCGGTTGGGCTTCACGCTGGCCGGTGAGATACCGGACTATGCACTGAAGCCGCATGGCGGGCTGACCGGCACGCTGATCTACTGGAAGCGGATCGGGCAAATCTCGTAACCAATCATGCCGGCGCGGAGAGGCGCGACAGCAACCACTGGCGGAAATCCTGCTCGGCGCCGGTCAGGCGCGCTGTCGACGCCTTGGTCAGAAAATGGCCCGATGTGCTGGAGAGTTCGAAGTCGGAAAGCCTGACCAGCGTCTTGCTGTCGAGCGCCGCATCGACCAGCGGCCGCGAGCCCAAAAGCACGCCGGCGCCGGCCTTGGCCGCTTCCATGGCGGCAACGAAGCTGTCGAAGCGGTGCGATCGCCTGGGATGGCCGGCCAGCCTGGCGGCAGCGAACCATTCCGCCCACATCTCGCGCGCGCCGGCAACCAGAAGCAGCGGCCAGGAGGTCCAGTCTGCGTCGCCGACCAGACCCGGAGCCGCCACCGGCAGAAGCCGCTCGGCGGTCAGCCTGTCGGCTTCGCGGCCGGGGAAGGATCCGTTGCCGAAACGGATATCGAGCACCGAGCCCGGCAGGTCGTAATCGGTAGGGCGATGGATCGTCACCAGGTCGAGCTGGATGCGCGGCAGTGCCTTCGCGAGATCGGGCAGCGCCGGAACCAGCATCAGCAAGGCAAAGGAAATCGGCGCCCGGATGGTCACGGTCTGGACGGCGCGCGGCTCGAACAGTTCCGCGGTGCTGTTGCCGATGGTGGCGAAGGCCGACTGGATGTGGGGGAGATAGGCTGCCCCCTCCGGCGACAGGGCGACGCCGCGCGCCAGCCGCGAAAACAAACGTGTCTTTAGCCGCTCCTCGAGAAAGCGGATGTGTTGGCTGACGGCCGCCTGGGTGAGGCCAAGCTCGGCTGCCGCCGCGGTGAAATTCGACAGCCGCGCCGCAGCCTCGAAACTGCGCAGCCAGTCGAGCGGCGGCAGGGGTGTGGTTCGAGACATTAGTATATCGTGGTCATTGCCCAAAATATGATAATTTGAATTATGCCTCTCGCGCGATCAACATGCAATCGAAACCCTGCGGATCAGCTGCAGGGGACGCAATGGACAGGAACGGATCTCCATGCTCACCCAGGCGCTGATCGGCAACGAAGGTAGAACAATCGAACTTGGCTGGAAGGACGGGTCGCGCAGCCGCTTTCACGCCATGTGGCTGCGCGACAATGCGCTGGACGACAAGACGCGCAGCGCCGGCAATGGCCAACGGCTGATCACCATCCTCGACATTCCCGCCGACACCAGGATCGGCGCGGCATCGGTCAAGGGCGGTGCCCTGGAAGTCAGCTTCGTGCCGGAGCAGAAAACAGTGAGTTTCCCGGCGGCATGGCTGAGCGCCAATGCCTATGATCGTGACGCGGCCCGCCAGCCCGGCTGGACAGACGAGGCCACCGTGCGATGGACCAAGGCCTCGATGCAGAATTCGGTGCCGCGCGCCGGCTATGCTGCGGCCAGCCATGATCGCGCTGTGCTGGGGCAATGGCTGTCGGCGGTGAAAACCTATGGCTTCGCGGTGATGGACGATCTGCCGACCGAATCCGGAGCGCTGTGCAAGGTGTCCGATCTGTTCGGCTATATCAGGGAGACCAATTACGGCCGCTGGTTCGAAGTGCGCGCCGAGGTCGATCCGAGCAATCTCGCCTACACCAATCTCGGGCTCCAGGCGCATACCGACAATCCCTATCGCGACCCCGTGCCGACGCTGCAGATCCTGTCCTGCATCGAGAATACGGTTGAGGGCGGCGAATCCAGCGTCGTCGACGGATTTGCCGTCGCGGCTGCGCTGCAGGCCGAGAACCCGGAAGGCTTCCGGCTGCTGAGCTCATGCCCGGCGCGCTTCGAATATGCCGGCTCTTCCGGTGTGCGGCTGCAGGCGAAGCGGCCGATGATCGAGCTCGGGCCCGATGGCGAGCTGATCTGCATCCGCTTCAACAACCGCTCGCTGGCGCCGACGGTCGACGTGCCCTTCGCCGACATGGAGGCGTACTACGCCGCCTACCGCCGGTTCGCCGAACTGATCGAGGATCCATCCTTCGAAGTGACGTTCAAGCTCGAAGCGGGGCAGGCTTTCATCGTCGACAACACGCGCGTCATGCACGCCCGCAAGGCGTTTTCCGGAACCGGCAAGCGCTGGCTGCAGGGCTGTTACGCCGACAAGGATGGCCTGCTGTCGACGCTCGCGTCGATAGAACACGGGTTCAAGGAGGCGGCGGAATGAGCGGCCAGGATTTGAACGCGGACAATATCGTCGAATTCATCGCCGACATCTTCGAGCGCCGGGGTGCGGAATCCTATCTCGGCGAACCCGTCACCATGTCGGAGCACATGCTGCAGGGCGCCTGGTTCGCCGAAAAGGACGGCGCGCCGGACGAGCTGGTGGCGGCGGCGCTGCTGCACGACATTGGCCACTACACCAGCGAGTTCGGCACCTATTCGCCCGAGGATGTCGAGGACAAGCATCATGACGAAGCCGGCGGCGAAGTGCTGGCGCGGTTCTTTCCACCTGTCATCGTCGAATGCGTCAGGCTGCATGTCGCCGCCAAGCGCTATCTCTGCGCCACCGACCCGACCTATTTTGGCAGGCTTTCGCCGGCCTCGGTGCACACGCTGTCGCTGCAGGGCGGGCCGATGAATGCCGAGGAGGTGGCCGAGTTCCGCAAGAACCCGTTCCGTGAGGAAGCGGTCCGGGTCCGCATCTGGGACGAGAGCGGCAAGATTGCCAACATGAAGACGCGGACGTTTCGCGATTACGTGCCGCTGTTGCAGCGGGTGGTGACGCAGTTCGCGGCGGGTAAGCCGGCGTAATTCCCTCAAAGGAAGGAGGCAGGGTGCAAGCCCTGCCTTCTTTCTTCCGGCTTCGCCGGAATCGCGCTCGCCTACCCCTTGTGATGCACCTGCTGCAGCCCGTAGACCGGCGTCGCCAAGCCGGCCTGCCTGGCCTTCAGCTGCAGCGCCAGGAATTGTGAATAGTGGCGTGACTGGTGCAGGTTGCCGCCGTGAAACCACAGCGCTTCCTGCTGTGTAGGCTTCCACATGTTGCGCAACTCGCCTTCCCAGGGGCCGGGATCCTTGGTGGTGTTCGAGCCGAGGCCCCAGCATTTGCCGACCTTGTCGGCGGTTTCGCGCGATATCAGATCGGCGGCCCAGCCGTTCATCGAGCCGTAGCCGGTGGCGTAGACGATGAGGTCCGCAGGCAGTTCCGACCCGTCGCTGAGCAGAACCGAGTGCTGCTTGATCTCTTCGACGTCGACGCCGCTCTTCAGCTTGATCGAACCATCGATGACCAGCTGCGATGCGCCAACATCGATGTAATAGCCAGAGCCGCGCCTGAGGTACTTCATGAACAGGCCGGACTCGTCGTCGCCCCAGTCGAGCATGAAACCGGCCTTTTCCAGTCCCTTGTAGAATGCCGCATCGCGTTTCTTCATCTCGGCATAGGCCGGGATCTGGAACTCGTGCAGGATCTTGTAGGGCAGCGAAGCGAAGATGAGATCGGCCTTGGCGGTGGTGATGCCATTCTGCAGCGCCTGCTCCGAATAGAGCGAACCCAGTCCGATTTCCATCAACGTGTCGGACCTGGAGATATGGGTACTCGAGCGCTGCACCATGGTCACGTCGGCGCCGGCTTCCCAAAGTGCGGCAGCGATGTCATGGGCGGAATTGTTGGATCCGATGACAACGGCCTTTTTGCCGGCATAGGCGTCGGGACCCGGATGCTTCGACGAGTGGTGCTGATCGCCCCTGAAGGTCTCCATGCCCTTGAATTTCGGCAGATTGGCTTTGCCGGACTGTCCGGTCGCCAGCACCAGCTGCTTCGGCTTCAGCGTGATGTCCTTGCCGTCACGGTGGACGACAACGGTCCATTCCTTCGTCTTGTCGTCATAGGAAGCGCTTTTGGCCTCGGTCGAGGACCAGTAATTCAGCTCCATTACCTTGGTGTACATTTCCAGCCAGTCGCCGATCTTGTCCTTGGGCGAGAAGACCGGCCAGTTCTTGGGGAAATCGATATAGGGCAGATGGTCGTACCAGACCGGGTCATGCAGGCAGAGCGACTTGTAGCGCTTGCGCCAGCTGTCGCCGGCACGCTCGTTCTTCTCGATGATGATGGTCGGCACGCCAAGCTGCCGCAGCCGCGCGCCGAGCGCGATACCGCCCTGGCCGCCACCGATGATCACCGTATAGGGCTGCGTCTTGAAGCCGAGCTCGGCGGCTTCCCTCTCGCGCTCTTCCTTCCATGTCGGACGGTTCTTGCCCGAGCCGTGCCTGGCGCCCATCGGCCGCGCGAAGCCTGCCGGCTCCTCGTGGCCTTTCAGTTCGGCCATGGTGGTCAGCAGCGTCCAGATCTTGCCGTTCTTCAGCCTGATATGGCCGAAGCCGCGTGCCGCCTCCGTCTCGAAGCTGATCCAGCCCTCGATCAGTTCGCCGCTCTCGGTCGCGTCCTCGCCCTTGGCGATGGCGAAGTGCGATGGCCTGGTGTTCGACAACTGGCTTTTCAGCATGTCGCGGACCTGGTCGCGGCCTTCCATGGTCTTGATGTTCCAGGTGAAGGTAACGAGGTCGCGCCAGTAGCAATCTTCTTGAAAGCAATCGACCGCCTTCTCGATGTCATTGGCAGCAAGCGCGGCGCCGAATTGGTCGAGTACGTCAGACAGTTTCTTGCTAGAGGGCTTGTCGAGCATCAGGTTTCCTCCCGTGAAATCCAGATCGTCATGGTGGTGGCTCCGACGGGCTTGCCGCCGGACGATCAAGTATCGTCAGAGATGGCGGCCCTCGTCACGCCCCACCATAGTTTCCAGCGGTTTCAATGGTTTATTCGCAAAATGGGATCACCCGGCGGTTTCGCAATCGCCCGGGCGCCGGAAACGACCGTCCCATTTGTGAATGCCGCGCCGGTCGCGCAAAGTTGATGGTCAAATGCCGCAATGCGGTCACCGGGGCCGATAACAACCGATCGGTGAGAAGCCGGGAAGCGGTGGCGGGCAGCAGGGCGGTTCCCGGGATTTTCTGGATGCGGAACTCTGGAGCCCGTTATGATTATCATATCCTTTTTCCAAGCGTCTTCACGCCACTCTCTCGGCCGGCGTGGACGTGCTGCAGCAATGGCCGCGGTCATGGCCTTGAGTGCGACGGTGACCGGCCCGCTGGTGCTGCCCGGAACACAGGCGCATGCGGCGGAAATTTCCGTCACCGTCCGCGAAAGGCTTTCGAACTATGGCGGATGGCGAACCTCCAGCCGCTTCGGCGATGTCTGGGTTCCCTCGGTGCATACCCAATGGCGGCCCTACACCGAAGGCAGGTGGGTCTGGACTGACAATGGCTGGTACTGGCAGTCCACCGAGCCATTCGGCGATGTCGTCTATCACTATGGCCGCTGGGCGTATGATCCCGATTTCGGCTGGGTGTGGATCGCCGGCGATCAATGGGCGCCAGCCTGGGTGGTCTGGCGTCAGGGCGGCAATGATGTCGGCTGGGCTCCGGCGCCGCCCGACGTCGGTGCCGCCTTCGACGACGCCTGGTGGTGTTTCGTGCCGGTGGCGGCGATCGGCGCGGTGGATCTGGTCAGGGTGGTGCGGCCGGTTCAGGAGAACGTCGTCATCGTGCGCAACACGACATTCATCAACCAGACGGTCGCGGTCAACAATGCGCCACGCGTGCGGCTTGGCAACCAGGTGGTTGCAATCAATGCCGGACCCCGGCTGCAGCAACTCCCGAAGCCAGTCATCGACTCGATCAAGGCGGCAAGACTGGTTCCTCCGCCCAAAGGCGTGTTTGCCAGTGCACGTCTCGATGCTTCCAGGGGCGCCGAAATCAAGAAGCTTGCCGGCAATGCAATGGGGAACGGGCAAATCGTGGCGGGCCCCAAGACTGCGATCGGCGGCAAGGCCATTTCCCCGGGCGCGGTGGCTGCCAGCAATCCAGCCGTCGTGAAGCCTGGCAACACTGTGCGCAAGCGGATGGTCGCCGGCAACGGCGCGAAGGCCGATGCGCTCAAGCTGCATGCCGACAGGACCGCGGGCGATGGACGTATCGTTGTCAAATCGTCGGCCAAACCGGGGTCGGCCAAGCCGGTCTCGGGGCAGCGTCCTGCACGCGGTGCCGGGCAACAGAAGCCGCATCAGCAGGCGATGGCAATGCATATGCCCCAGCACCATGGCCCGGCAAGGGTGGCACCTCACCATCCGCCAGCGAAGATGCAGGCGAGGAAGGTGTCCAGATGCGATCCGCGCGTTTCCCGCTGCAAGGCGCCGCGCTGATCGCCTCAATCGCGCCGGCACGCTGTGCGCGCCGGTGTGATTTTTCCCGTTGACAGGTCGCCTTGCCCGCCCTTAGTGTCCGCCACCATGAAAACAGCACTCATTCTCGTAGGAAAGCGCGTGGGCAAGGCGGTGTAACCGCCGGGCGAAAACCCCCCATGCGCAAGACACAGGCTCCCTCGGGGGCCTTTTTTATTGCCTGAAACACGACTAAACGACCAGCAAACGCCCAATGGCGACAGTACGGGACCAGACCGATGAGCAACGGACAGAACGAGCGGCGCGAGATGACGGGCGCCGAAATGGTGGTGCAGGCGCTGAAGGACAATGGCGTCAAGCATGTCTTCGGCTATCCCGGCGGCGCTGTCCTTCCGATCTATGACGAGATTTTTCAGCAAGACGAGGTCGAGCACATACTGGTGCGCCATGAGCAGGGCGCCGGCCATGCGGCGGAAGGCTATGCGCGTTCGACCGGTAAGGCCGGCGTGATGCTGGTGACCTCCGGCCCGGGCGCCACCAATGCGGTGACGCCGCTGCAGGACGCGTTGATGGATTCGATCCCGCTGGTCTGCCTGACCGGGCAGGTGCCGACCTCGCTGATCGGCTCGGACGCTTTTCAGGAATGCGATACGGTCGGCATCACGCGCCCCTGCACCAAGCACAACTGGCTGGTGAAGGACGTCAACGAGCTCGCCGCCACCATCCACGAGGCCTTTCATGTCGCGACCACCGGCCGTCCCGGTCCGGTCGTCGTCGACATCCCGAAGGATGTGCAGTTCGCCAAGGGATTCTATGTCCCGCCGCAGATCGCGCCACGCACCAGCTACCAGCCAAAGGTCCAGGGCGACCTGGAGAAGATCAAGGCGGCGGTCGAGTTGATGGCGGGCGCCAAGAAGCCGATCATCTACAGCGGCGGCGGCGTCATCAATTCCGGCCCGGAAGCGAGCCATCTGCTGCGCGAACTGGTCGATCTCACCGGTTTCCCGATCACCTCGACGCTGATGGGCCTCGGCGCCTATCCGGCATCAGGCAAGAACTGGATGGGCATGCTCGGCATGCACGGCACCTATGAAGCCAACATGGCCATGCATGATTGCGACGTGATGATCTGCATCGGCGCGCGCTTCGACGACCGCATCACCGGTCGGCTGACCGCCTTCTCGCCGAACTCGAAGAAGATCCACATCGACATCGATCCGTCGTCGATCAACAAGAACGTCCACACCGAGGTGCCGATCATCGGCGATGTCGGCCGGGTGCTGGAGGATATGGTGCGGCTGTGGCGGGCGAGCGCCAAGGCCGACAAGAAGGCGCTCTACCCCTGGTGGGAGCAGATCGCCAAATGGCGTGCGCGCGACTCGCTCGCCTACAAGATGAACAACGACGTGATCATGCCGCAATACGCCATCGAGCGGCTCTACGAACTGACCAAGGGCATGGACACCTACATCACCACCGAGGTCGGCCAGCACCAGATGTGGGCGGCGCAGCACTATCGTTTCGAGAAGCCGAACCGCTGGATGACGTCGGGCGGGCTGGGCACGATGGGTTATGGCCTGCCGGCAGCACTCGGCGTGCAGATCGCGCATCCCGACGCTTTGGTCATCGACATTGCCGGCGACGCTTCGGTGCAGATGACGATGCAGGAGATGAGCGCGGCGGTGCAGCACAATGCGCCGATCAAGATCTTCATCCTCAACAACCAGTATATGGGCATGGTGCGGCAGTGGCAGCAGTTGCTGCACGGCAACCGGCTGTCGCATTCCTATACCGAGGCGATGCCGGACTTCGTCAAGCTGGCCGAGGCCTATGGCGGCCACGGCATTCGCTGCGAAAAGCCGGACGAGCTGGACGACGCGATCAAGGAGATGATCTCGGTCAGGAAGCCGGTGCTGTTCGATTGCCGCGTGGCGACGCTCGCCAACTGCTTCCCGATGATCCCGTCGGGCAAGGCGCATAACGAGATGCTGTTGCCCGACGAGGCGACCGACGAGGCGGTGGCCAATGCCATCGACGCCAAGGGCAGGGAACTGGTGTAGCCGGCAGAACCAAGGCAGGGCTGTCGCGAGAAAGCCCTGCGCAAACAAAGAATTAGCTCAAGAGCTTGAAATCGAGATTCATGTCATGAACGCACAGCTACAACCGACCGGTTCGGCCTATTTTATCGCCAAGGAAACGGAAAAGCCGGAAAACCACACGCTTTCCGTGCTGGTCGACAATGAGCCGGGCGTGCTTGCCCGGGTCATCGGCCTATTTTCCGGGCGCGGCTACAACATCGAGAGCCTGACCGTCTCCGAGACCGAGCATGAAAAACACCTGTCGCGCATCACCATCGTGACGCGCGGCACGCCGCATGTGCTGGAGCAGATCAAGCACCAGCTGGAGCGCATCGTGCCGGTGCACCGCGTCGTCGACCTGACCGTGCGCTCGCATGAATCCGGCCAGGAGCGGCCGCTGGAGCGCGAACTGGCGCTGGTCAAGGTCGCCGGCCTCGGCGAGGCCCGGGTCGAGGCGCTGCGGCTGGCCGATGCGTTCCGCGCCAGCGTCATCGACGCCAACACCGAGCATTTCATCTTCGAGATCACCGGCAAGGGCTCCAAGATCGATCAGTTCATCGCCATCATGAAGCCGCTCGGCCTGGTCGAAATCTGCCGCACCGGCGTGGCGGCGTTGAACCGCGGCCCGCAGGCGATGTAGGCCTTCGGTGCTGGCGCCGGGCGCGCCAGCCAGCTTCCACAGTGAGGCTTCTGGCCCCGCTGTGGGCCGTCCGTGGGCCTTTGCGGGTTGCCTAGAAAAGACAACGATCCTGACTTGTCGGGGAGGATATCCATGTCGCTTGACGCTTTCCTTGCCCTGCTTGTCTACGCCTTGGTGACTTCGATCACGCCGGGGCCGAACAATCTCATGCTTCTGGCATCGGGCGTGAATTTCGGCATCGTCAGAACCGTTCCGCACATGCTTGGCATCAGCATGGGTTTCCTCGTGCTGCTGCTTGCCGTCGGTCTTGGCCTTGGCGCTGTGTTGACGGCGTTTCCGGCGCTGCATACCGCGCTCAAGATCGCCGGCGGCGCCTATCTTTTGTACCTCGCCTGGAAGATCGCCATGTCGCGCACGCTGACCGGCAAGGGCGAGACGAAGGCGCGGCCGATGCGCTTCATCGAGGCGGCTGCATTCCAGTGGGTCAATCCCAAGGCGTGGGTGATGGCGATCACCGCCATGGCCGTCTATGCCAATGCCGAGCACCCGTTCCTGTCGGTGGTGTTGATCGCTGTGGCCTTCACCATCGTTAATTTACCGAGCGTCTCGGTGTGGGCTGGGTTCGGCACCGCGCTGCGCGGTTTCCTGTCGGACCCGGTACGGCTGAAATGGTTCAACATCGCCATGGGCGTGCTGCTGGCGGCGACGCTTTGGCCGATGCTCAAATAGGTCGAGACGCGCACATTCTGGTCGTCTCAGGCCGGAAGGCGATGGCTCGCAAGCCGTCGGATGGGGATTCAGCCCGTGTTGCACATCCATTGTGCAGTGCACATTAAATCTTCGTAATGCCGTGTTTTGGCCCTTTTCCGACAAAGGCGCGTCCTATCTATTCGGCGAAATCGCGGCAACGGGCCGTGATTTGCGCTAGAGTAGAACCATCGGACCACGACGTGTCGGGTGGAGAGGGCCTTTGACCATGCGTGGAAAAGTCGTTCTTTCGTTGCTTGCCGTCGCCTGTGCGGGCGCGGCCTGGCTCTATGTGTCTCCGGACGCGCTGAGCAAGGCTCAGCAGCTCATCGGCGCAAAGCAGGTCGCTGCCGCGGACAAATCGGCAACCGGCAAGCCGGCAGCGGGCGACAAGGTGGCAGGTGGCGGCGGTGCCGCCCGCTCGGCTTCCATCCTCTCGGCCGTCGCCTCGACAGCCGATTTCCCGATCCGGCGTTATGCGATCGGCTTCGTCTCGTCTCCCGCCGTCGTCAACATCAACGCGCGGGTGTCCAGCCAGATCGTCTCGATCGACGTCAAGGATGGGCAGATGGTCAGGGTCGGCGACGTTCTGTTCTCGCTCGATGACCGGGCGCTGAAGGCGCAGCTGGCAAAGGATCAAGCGGCGCTCGCCAAGGATCAGGCGCTGCTTGCCAGTTCGAATTCCGATCTCCAGCGCGCCAAGGATCTGGTTGCCAAGCAGGCCGGCACGCAGCAGACCTACGACCAGGCCGTCGCCGCGCAGAAGGCTGCCGCTGCGACCGTTGACGCCGACAAGGCGACAATCGACGCCGACAATGTCCAGCTTGGCTTCGCCACGATCACGGCGCCGATTTCCGGCAGGCTGGGTGCGGTCAGCGTCGCCGTCGGCGATCTCGTCACCGTCAGCAATGGCAACAGCAGCACGGCGACCCCGCTGGTGACCATCACCCAGATGGACCCGCTGCAGGTCAACTTCAATCTGCCGGAAAGCAATCTCGCCCTGCTGCACAAGGCGCTTGCCAATCCGCAGCAGGGCGCGGTGACACTGACCAAGGATGGTGACCCGACGCCGATCGGCAAGGGCACGCTCGATTTCGTCGACTCCAGCGTCGACACCGCGTCGGGCACTATCGCGACGCGGGCAAGTATTCCCAATGCCGACCTTTCGCTATGGCCCGGCCAGTATGTGAATGTCGTGCTCGACGCCGGCATCATGCCGCAGATGACATCGGTTCCTACTGTCGCGGTGCAGCCAAGCCAGAAGGGCCCTTTCGTCTATGTGGTCAAGCCGGACAACACGGTCGAGATGCGGCCGGTGCACGTGGCGCTGACCGAAGGCGACAACAGCGCCATCAGCCAGGGGCTGAAAAGCGGTGAGAAGGTTGTCACCGAGGGCCAGACACGGCTGAAGGACGGCGCCGCGGTGCATGAAGGCAAGACCACGGCGGGTGCCGCTGCGCCCAAGGTGGCCGAGGCGACCAGGGTCGGCGAGGCCGCCCAATGATTTCCGAATTCTGCATACGCCGGCCCGTCGCCACCCTTCTGATGTCGTTCGCCCTCGTGCTGGGCGGGCTGTTCGCCTACAAGTTCCTGCCGGTGGCGGCACTGCCCAGCGCCGAATTCCCGGTGGTCAACGTCTCGGCCTCGCTGCCCGGCGCCTCGCCGGAAACCATGGCGACATCGGTGGCGACGCCGCTGATCAAGCAGTTCGCCACCATCGCCGGCATCGATTCGATCTCGACCACCAACTCGCTTGGCCAGACCTCGATCGCCATCCAGTTCGTGCTCAACCGCGACATCGACGCGGCGGCGGCCGACGTGCAGGCGGCGATCGCGCGCACGCAGAAATCATTGCCGTCGCAGATGACGGCGCCGCCGAGCTATCGCAAGGTCAATCCGGCCGACGCGCCGATCCTTTTGATGTCGCTGGTCAGCGACACGGTTCCGCTGACCGACCTCGATGCGTTCGCGGAAAACGTCATCTCGCCGTCGCTGTCGACCATCGACGGCGTGGCGCAGGTCTCGATCTTCGGCCAGCAGAAATACGCGGTGCGCATCCAGATCGACCCGACCGCGCTTGCCGCACGCGGCATCTCGATCGATCAGCTGCAGGCGGCGGTTGCCTCGGCCAACAGCAACACGCCGCTCGGCGTGCTCCAGAACGACAAGCAGCAGCTCACCATCACCGCCAACACGCAGCTGACCGACGCCGCCGGTTTCTCCAACATCATCATCGCCACCAAAAACGGTCACCCGGTACGGCTGGGCGAGGTGACCCGCGTGGTCGATTCGGTGCAGACGACCACGACGGCGAGTTGGTACGATGGCACCCGCGCGATCATCATGGCCGTGCAGCGTCAACCCGACGCCAACACTGTCGACGTCGTCGACAAGGTCAAGGCGATGCTGCCGTCCTTCAAGGACCAGATGCCGGCCGCCGCCGACATCAAGCTGCTTAACGACCGCTCCAGTTCGATCCGGCAGGCGGTCAGCGACGTGCAGTTCACGCTGCTGCTCACCATTGCCCTGGTCATCATGGTGATCTTCGTGTTCCTGCGCCGGGTGACGGCGACAATCATCCCGGCCGTGGCGGTGCCGATCTCGCTGATCGCCACGCTCGGCGCGATGTTCCTGTTCGGCTTTTCCATCGACAACATCTCGCTGATGGGCCTGACGCTGGCGGTCGGCCTCGTCGTCGACGACGCCATCGTGATGCTTGAAAACATCTTCCGCCACATGGAGGAGGACGGGCTGTCGGCCTTCGACGCCTCGCTGAAGGGCGCGCGCGAAATCGGCTTCACCATCATCTCGATCTCGATCTCGCTGGTGGCGGTTTTCATCCCCGTGCTGCTGATGGGCGGCGTCATCGGGCGCATCTTCAACGAGTTCGCCGTGGTGGTGACGGTCGCCATCCTGGCGTCGATGTTCGTGTCGCTGACGCTGACGCCGATGCTGTGCTCGCGGCTGCTGTCGGTGACCAAAGCCGACCGCGACAAGCATGGCCCCGGTCACAAGCAGGACCTCGTCACGCGCGGCTACGACAGGGTCTTGAGCTTCTGCCTGCGGCACACCTTCCTGGTGTTCCTCGTCTTCGTCGGCACCGCGGCAGCGTCGGTGTGGCTGATCCAGATCTCGCCGAAGGGTTTCTTCCCGCAGGAGGACATCGGCCAGATATCGGTGACCACCATCGCCCGCCAGGACATCTCGTTCGACGCCATGTCCAGGCTGCAAGGGCAGGTCGCCAGCGTCTTCTCGCATTCGCCCTATGTCGACCATGTGGCGTGGTCGGCGGGCAGCGGCAACAACGCGCTCAACCAGGGGCAGCTTTTCGTCCAGCTCAAGGGCAAGGACCAGCGTCCCGATATAGAGAAGGTGCTTGCGGATCTGCGCAAGCAACTGGCCGGCGTTGCTGGCATCGAGACCTACATGCAGCCGGTGCAGAATTTGAGGCTGGGCTCGCGGTCGTCCGCAAGCGCCTACCAGCTCGTGGTTCAGGGCCTTGATACCGGCCTCACCGATATTTGGGCGCAGAAACTGAACGACGCGATGGCGGCCGACCATGCGAACTTCACCGACGTCACCAGCGACCTGCAGAACAATGCGCTGCAGGCGACGCTGGTGGTGGATCGCGACAAGGCCGCCCAACTCGGTATCGATACCGACACGTTGCGCTCCGCCCTCTATGGCGGGTTCGGCACCGACCAGGTTTCGACCATCTTCGGTTCGGCCGACAGCTATGAAGTCATCACCGAGCTCGATCCCAAGATCGAGTGGTCGCCCGAGCGGATGCTGGCCATCCAGATGAGGACGGCGAGCGGCAGTCTTGTTCCGCTCGGCGCCTTCGCCCGCGTCGATCGCACGGCCGGCGCCCTGACCGTCAACCAGCTCGGCCAGCTTCCAGCCGTGACCATCTCCTACAATCTGCCGCAGGGCGTGGCGCTGGGCGACAGCGTGACACGCATCAATGCGCTGAAAGAGCAGATCGGCATGCCGACGGTGATCTCGACGACCTTTGCCGGCACGGCCAAGACCTTCCAGGATTCGCTGGCCAACCAGGGTTTTCTGATCGGCGGCGCAATCCTGACCATCTACATCGTGCTCGGCATCCTCTACGAAAGCTTCATCCACCCGCTGACCATCCTCACCGGCCTGCCGTCGGCCGTGCTGGGAGCGGTCGTTGCGCTGCGCTTCGCCGGCATGGATCTGTCGGTCATCGCGGTGATCGGCATCCTGATGCTGATCGGCATCGTCAAGAAGAACGGCATCATGATGGTCGATGTCGCGCTCGAACTGCGACGAGAAGGCATGTCGGCGACCGAGTCGATCCACAAGGCTTGCCTGATGCGCTTCAGGCCGATCATGATGACGACGCTGGCGGCACTCATGGGCACGTTCCCGATTGCGCTCGGCACCGGCGCCAGCGCCGAACTGCGCCAGCCGCTGGGCGTTGCCGTTGTCGGCGGCCTGCTTGCCTCGCAGGCACTGACCCTGTTCGTGACGCCGGTCATCTATGTCTACATGGAGAATTTCTCGGGCTGGCTGGTGGGGCTTTGGTCGAAGCGCAAGGGCGAGCCGGGCTCGGTCGAAGCGGGGGATCAGCCCTCGCTGTTCAAGCCCAGGGAAGACATGCTGCCCGAGCCGCAGCGGGCGGCCGCCGAATAGGGGGTAGAGCTGGCGCCATGGTCCGCTGGCCCAAGCCCTCATGCTTGCAGCGGCATCACTGCAAACGTAGTTTGTAGCCATGTCACACGATCATGATCACGACAACGAACTCGATCCGTTTGCCGCCCGCGTGCGTGCGCTGGAGACGATCCTCGCCCAGAAGGGTCTGATCGATCCGGCCGCGATCGACGTCATCGTCGACACCTACGAGACGAAGATCGGGCCGCGCAACGGCGCCAGGGTGGTGGCGAAAGCCTGGCGCGATCCAGCCTATGCCGACTGGCTGAAGCGCGATGCGACGGCGGCGATCGGCTCGCTAAGCTATACCGGCCGCCAGGGCGAGCACATGCAGGCGGTGTTCAACACGCAGGACACCCATAATCTCGTCGTCTGCACACTGTGCTCCTGCTATCCGTGGTCGGTGCTTGGCCTGCCGCCGGTCTGGTACAAGGCGCCGCCCTATCGTTCGCGCGCGGTGATCGATCCGCGCGGCGTGCTGGAGGAGTTCGGGCTGACGCTGCCGGCGGACAAGAAAATCCGCGTCTGGGATTCCACTGCCGAGCTGCGCTATCTCGTCGTGCCGATGCGGCCCGAGGGTACCAAGGGCTGGAGCGAGGAGCGGCTGGCGGAGCTGGTCAGCCGCGATGCGATGATCGGCACCGGCCTGGCCCAAAGACCTGGAATAGAGGGGCAGCCGGCATGAACGGGCCGCAAGATCTCGGCGGACAGATGGGGTTCGGCCCGGTCGCGCCGGAAAAGGACGAACCTTACTTCCATGCCGCCTGGGAAAGGCGGGCGCTCGGCGTGACGCTGACTGCCGGCGCCATGGGCGCGTGGAACATCGACGAGAGCCGGCATGCACGGGAATCGCTGCATCCGGCTGTCTACTATTCATCGAGCTACTACGAGATATGGATCAAGGCGCTGGAGGTGCTGTTAAAGCGCCATGGCTTCGTCAGCCAGCGCGATCTCGAAGCGGGCAAGGCAGTCGATCCAGCAGCGACTCCCAAGAGGGTGCTGAAGGCGGAAAACGTGCCCGCGGTGTTGGCCAAGGGCAGCCCTTGCGACCGGCCGGTGGCGCAAGCGGCGCGGTTCAAGGCGGGCGACGCCGTGCGGACCAAAAACTTCAACCCGACCGGCCACACGCGGCTGCCGCGCTACGCACGCGGCAAGCACGGCGTGATCGAGGCGGTGCACGACGGTTTTGTTTTTCCCGACAGCAACGCGCATGGACACGGCGAAAATCCGCAATGGGTGTACACCGTGGTTTTCGAAGGATCGGAGATCTGGGGCGAGGGCGCCGACCCGACGCTTGTTGTGTCGATCGACGCCTGGGAGAGCTATCTTGAGCCGGCGTGATGGCCCCGCCGATTTGCCGCCGGGCGCCGATGCGCCTGTTTTCGCCGAGCCATGGCAAGCCGAAGCCTTCGCCATGACGGTTGCGCTGCACGACAAGGGCCTGTTTTCGTGGAGCGAGTGGGCGCAGGCACTGTCGGCAGAAGTGAAGAGACCGGGCGCCGCAGCGGACGGCCATGATTATTACGAACATTGGCTGGCTGCGTTGGAAAAGCTGCTTGCCTCAAAAGGTCTGGCCGCCAAGTCCGATGTCGATGCGATGGCAGAGGCATGGGAACGCGCCGCGCATGCCACCCCGCACGGCAAGCCGATCCTGCTGGAGAACGATCCTGGACCCTGACAGCAGGCTGCGAGCAGCCAGGCCAAAAAGATCAGTTTAGTCTTCCGTTATCTCAGTCCGGATTTCGCTCCTGCACTCAGTTGCAAATATTGGGGCCACCAGCGACCATATCCCCATGATGGAAAAGCCTGCCGCGCCCTGGCCTTTGCTGCAAATCGCGATCGAGCCGAAATCGAAGGCCGATCAGGAGCGGCTGCGTATCGCCTTGGCGAAGCTGGCGGACGAGGATGCTTTCTTCCGCGTCATGCAAGACGAGGAATCGGGCCAGACCATTATCGCCTTCATGGACGAACTCCACCTCGACATCATCATTGACCACCTGCGTCGCGAGTCCCAGGTCGATGTGAATATTGGTTCTCCACAAGTGGCCTATCGCGAGACGATCACCCGTACGCACAAGCAGGACTTCACGCACAAGAGGCAGTCCGGCGGCACCGGTCAGTTCGCCCGCGTCAAGATCATGTTCGAGCCGAACGCGGACAGCGCGGACTCCGTGTTCGAGTCCAGGATCGTCGGTGGTGCGCTTCATGGCGAATACATTGCGGGCGTCGAAAAGGGGCTGCGCAGCATATTGTCCTCAGGTCCATTTGCGGGCTTCCCGATGATCGGCGTCAAGGCGTTGCTGATGGATGGCGCTTTTCACGATCCCGATTCCTCGGCTCTGGCTTTCGAGATCGCCGGCCGCGCCTGCTTTCGCGAAGCCGCGCCACGCCTCGGCGTGCAGTTGCTCGAGCCGATCATGAAGGTCGAAGTAATGACTTCAGCAACCCATGTCGGCAACGTCATCGCCGAACTGCAAAGCCGCCGTGGCCAGATCCTGAGTCGGGAAATCCGCGGCGTGGTCGTCGTCGTCAACGCGACAGTGCCGCTTAGAAATATGTCCAAGCTGGAGGATGCACTCCGGTCCTGTTCGAACGGGCAGGCACGGTTGAGCGTCAGCTATGCCGGATACGCTCCCGTTCCGCTACCACCCGACGACCGCGACCCGCGGGCCGCCATGGCCATTGCCTGAATTTCGCTTCCAGCCGACGTGGTCGGTTGTTCCCTTTACGTTCTTGTCTGTGCCTGATAGCCTGACCCGTCGGCGGCACTGAAGCGTCCCGGCGCATCGATGATGATGGCGGCTGTCTTGTCTTTCCCTTGCGAATCCGGTCTCTCGCGCTGATGGAATTCTCTCCCCAACAGGACGAGGCGCTGCAAGCGGTCGCCCGCTGGCTGAAGATCGGCCAGCCGCAGCTGTTCCGGCTGTTCGGCTATGCCGGCACCGGCAAGACGACGCTGGCGCGCTATTTCGCCGAACATGTCGACGGCCAGGTGCAGTTCGCCGCCTTCACCGGCAAGGCGGCGCAGGTGCTGCGCTCCAAGGGCGCGGTCAACGCCCGCACCATCCATTCGCTGATCTATAGGCCGAAAGGCGAGGAATCGGTGTCGGACGAAGTCACCGGCAAGACCTCGATGTCGCCGACCTTTTCGCTCAACCGTCAAAGCCCGATCTCGCGCGCCAAGCTGGTCGTCATCGATGAATGCTCGATGGTCGACGAGCAGCTCGGCCGTGACCTGATGAGTTTTGGCACGCCGATCCTGGTGCTTGGCGATCCCGGCCAGCTGCCGCCGATCTCGGGCGGCGGCTTCTTCACCGACCACGAGCCGGATTTTCTGCTCACCGAAATCCACCGGCAGGCGCGCGACAACCCGATCCTGCGGCTGGCGCTCGATGTGCGCGAGGGCCGCGAGTTCATGCGTGGCGACTATGGCACGGCGCAGGTGATCGGCAAGGAAGACGTTACCCAGGAACTGGTGCTGAAGGCGGACCAGGTGCTGGTCGGCACCAATCGCACGCGGCGCCGCTACAATCAGCGGCTGCGCGAGCTCAAGGGCTTCAACGCCGACTATCCGCAGGCCGGCGACAAGCTCGTCTGCCTGCGCAACGATCCGGCAAAGGGCCTGCTCAACGGCTCGCTGTGGAAGGTGATGACATCGTCGCGCGAGACGGTGAAGCCCGGCATCAACCTTCTGGTGTCGCCGGAAGAGGACGATCCGGATCGCGGCGTCGCCAAGATCAAGCTGCTCAAGGCGGCGTTCGAGGATCCGGACGCCGATATCCCCTGGCAGCAGAAGAAGCGCTTCGACGATTTCGACTATGGCTACGCGCTGACCGTGCACAAGGCGCAGGGCTCACAGTGGAACGAGATCGTGCTGTTCGATGAAAGCTGGGCCTTCAAGGAAACCCGCCAGCGCTGGCTCTACACCGCCATCACGCGGGCGGCCGAGCGGCTGACGATCGTCAGGTAGGGGCGCCGGATGCTGTTGCCCCGATAGGCTGTGCGGCAAGCCATTGCCAGGCGGCAGCCTCGTCCTCCGCCCTGAAATGCCTGATTTCGATGGGCGGTGAGGACGGCAGAAAGCGTTGTGCGTCCGCTATCCAGTCCGGTTCGCCGATCGTCGCGCAACGGTCGACATGTTCCAATGCATGAATGGCGCCCTGCTTCAGGGTCTCGTCAGCGATGTCGGCCCAGTCGACGCCGTCGTGGTCGACGAGGCGCACCAGCACATCGACGCGCGGATGCAGGGCGTAGGCTGCCTCCAGCAATCCGAAAAGATTTTCACCATCGGCCGCGGAAACGTGCCCGACGACATCGATGGCGAAAAGGTCGTCACGGCTGGTCTCGATACGGCGGATTGCCGGCACCTCATCAAGAAAATTCATCGGCGCTACCTTTCCCCGCTGGTTCATCAGGCTTGGAACACCCGAAACCCCCAGTCTGTTCCCACCAAAGGCATTACTGTTCCCGTCAAAGGCATTATAGGTGGGCGCGTCTAACGATTTCCGAGGCCACCCGCATGCCTGCAAAGCTCTCCGTCAACCTCAATGCCATCGCCATGCTGCGCAACCGGCGCGACCTGCCGTGGCCCAGCGTCACCGGCATCGGCCGCATCGCGCTGGCGGCCGGAGCGCATGGGCTGACGGTGCATCCACGCCCCGACGAACGGCATACAAGACACTCCGATGTGCCTGAGATCCGGTCGCTGATCGACGACGAGTTTCCGGGCGCGGAATTCAACATCGAGGGCTATCCGACCGAGGATTTCCTGTTGCTTGTGGAAAAGCATCAGCCCGAACAGGTGACTTTGGTGCCGGACGATCCGGCTCAGGCGACATCGGACCATGGCTGGAACTTCGCTACCCAGGCCGCGTTCCTCACACCGATCGTCAAGCGCCTGAAGAAGGGGGGCTTTCGCGTGTCGCTGTTTTCCGATCCGGATCCCGATTGGGTGGCGGCCGCGCGCGACACCGGCGCCGACCGCATCGAGCTCTATACAGGTCCATATGGCAGCTATCACACAGATTCCGCCAAAGCCGCCAAAGAGCTGGAAAGGCTGGGAAAAACCGCTGACGCCGCGCTTGCCGCCGGGCTGCAGGTCAATGCCGGGCACGATCTGGTGGTCGGCAACCTGCCGGCGCTGGTCAAGCGCATTCCGGCATTGGCCGAAGTGTCGATCGGACATGGGTTGACAGCCGACGCGTTGGAGTATGGCATGGCCGGTACGGTGGGTCGGTTCCTCAAGGCCTGCGGATGGTAGCGATGGGCAGCCTCGCATGGCAGGCATGGCAGCCATTACGCGACGGCACTTGATATTGCATCGCAGCAAGCGTAGAGCACCGCGCGCTTATCGGAGTGTCGTCCATGGCCCTTACCAATACTGGTAGTGAGGCAGAACCCGTCGAACAATCGAGCCATTCGGAAGTCGAACAGCACAGCACCAAGGTTCTGATGCTGGGCGCGCTCGGTGTCGTCTATGGGGATATCGGCACCAGTCCGATCTACGCCTTTCGCGAGGCGCTGGTGGCATCTTCCGGCGGACAGGTGGCCGACCGCGGTGACATCCTGGGCGTTTTGTCGCTGATCATCTGGTCGCTGACCATCATCGTCACCATCAAATACATCATGTTCGTGCTGCGGGCGAACAACCGCGGCGAGGGCGGCGTGCTGTCGCTGATGGCGCTGGCGCGCGGCAGTTTCCCCAAGCGCTCGGCGCTGATGCTCGGCATCGGCATCGTCGGGGCGTCGCTTTTCTTCGGCGACGCCGTCATCACGCCGGCGATTTCGGTGCTGTCGGCGGTCGAAGGCATGAACGTCGTCACGCCGACCTTCCAGCCTTATGTCGTGCCGCTGACACTGGTCATTCTCGCCATGGTGTTCGCGGTGCAACGTTTCGGCACGGGCGGCGTGGGATTGGTGTTCGGTCCCGTGACGGCGGTGTGGTTCCTGGCGATCGGCCTTTCCGGCCTCAACCACATCATCGCCGATCCGGAAATCCTGTGGGCGATCAGCCCGCACTACATCGTCGCATTCCTGATCAATTCGCCCGATGTCGCTTTCGTCACCATCGGCGCCATCTTCCTCGCCGTGACCGGCGCCGAGGCGCTCTATGCGGATCTCGGCCATTTCGGCCGCAAGCCGATCGTGCTCGCCTGGCTGTGGGTCGTGTTTCCGTGCCTGCTGCTCAATTATGCCGGGCAGGGCGCTTTCGTGCTGGCCAAGAACGGCGTCGTCGGCCATCCGTTCTTCGAAATGAATGAAGGCTGGACGCTGATCCCGATGGTCGTGCTGGCGACCGCCGCCACGGTCATCGCCAGCCAGGCGGTGATCTCGGGCGCCTTCTCGTTGACCAGGCAGGCGGTGCAGCTCAATATGCTGCCGCGCCTGGAAATTCTGCATACGTCGGAGAAACAGTCCGGCCAGATCTACATGCCGCGCGTCAACCTGCTGCTGGCGCTGGTGGTGATGATGCTGGTGGTGGGCTTCGGCGAGTCCAGCAGGCTGGCATCGGCCTACGGCATCTCGGTGACCGGCAACATGCTGGTGACCACGGTGCTGTTGTTTGTGGTCATGACGCGGATCTGGAAATGGAAGCTGTGGCTGGCGGTCTCGCTGACGGCGCTGTTCGGCTTCATCGACGTCGGTTTCTTTGCCTCCAACATCGTCAAGGTGTTTGAGGGCGGCTGGGCATCGCTGGCCGTTGCCTTCACCATTGTGCTGGCCATGTGGACCTGGGTGCGCGGCAGCCGCTATCTGTTCGACAAGACCCGCCGCAACGAGATCCCGCTCGATTTCCTCGCCGGCAATCTGTTGAAGAAGAAGCCGCAGCTGGTGTCAGGCACCGCCGTGTTCCTGACCAGCGATCCGCTCAGCGCGCCAACCGCACTGATGCACAGCCTGAAGCACTACAAGGTGCTGCATGAGCAGAACGTCATCCTTTCAGTGGTGACCGCGCCGCAGCCGGTGGTGCCCGACAGCGACCGGGTCAAGATGGAGACGGTCAACGAGCTGTTCATGCGCGTGACTCTGACCTTCGGCTACATGGAGCAGCCCAACATCCCGCGCGCGCTGGCGATCTGCCGCAAGCAGGGCTGGAAATTCGACATCATGACGACTTCGTTCTTCCTGTCGCGGCGTTCGCTCAAGGCCTCGCCCAATTCCGGCATGCCGGTGTGGCAGGACCGGCTGTTCATCGGCCTGGCGCGCACGGCGGCCGACGCGACGGAGTATTTCCAGATCCCGACCGGGCGCGTGGTGGAGATCGGCACTCAGGTGGCCATCTAGGACATGCCGATATTCAGGTGAGGCCGGCCTGCGAACGGCAGGTTCCTGCGCTTCCGGTACTCACGGACCAAGTGTCCGCTCCGTTCCGGTTCTCGGAACCCACATTCTCGGTCCAGCCTGACCTGAATCTCGATATGTCCTGGCGAATGAGCTGTGTCTTGCGGCACAGTCCATGTCACTCCGCTTCAACCGGCCAGCGCGGCCTTGTTCGCCTCGAGGAACTGCTTCAGCGTTTTTGGCTTGCGGCCGGAAAGCGTCTCGATCGCGTCGGTCACCATGGGGATGCGGCCGGAGCGCGTGTTGACGTCGAAGGACACGATGACTTCAGCAAAATCCTCGGGAACGCCTGATGCCTTTACCCCTTCGGTGAGCGCTTCATCCGGAACCTGCAGGACATCGAGCGACTTGCCGGTGACCTCGCTTACCAGGGCGGCAATCTCTGCCGTGGTGTAGGCGTGCGGACCGGTCAAGGTGTAGGTCTTGCTTTCGTTTGAAGCGCCAGCGAGGCTGGCGGCGATCGCCGCTGCCATGTCGTCGCGCGCACCGTGGGCAATGCGCCCGTCGCCGGCCGACGTGTACCATTTTCCCGAGGCGATCGCGTGCGGGAGGGCCATGAACAGGTTTTCCTGGTACCAGCCGTTGCGGAAGATCGTGTAGGGGATGCCGCTCGCCTTGATCGCCTGCTCGGTGCTGTAGTGGTCATCTGCAAACAGGACTGGCGATACCGGCTCCGGATTGGGCATCGAGGTGTAGAGCAGATGCGAAATGCCGGCATTTTTGGCCGCGGCGACGGCATTTTCGTGCTGCTTCAGGCGCCTGCCGCTTTTGAGATCGAGATCGCCGGTCGAAATGATCAGCACCTTGTCGGCGCCTTTGAATGCGGTTTCCAGCGACGCCGCGTCGTTGAAGTCGGCGGCCCTGACAACGACGCCGCGCAGCGCCAGATCGGCCACGCTTTCCGGATTGCGTGTGGCGGCGATGATGTTTGCCGGTGGAACTTTGTGCTTGTCCAGGAGATATTGGATGACGCCGCGGCCGAGCTGGCCGGAAGCGCCGGTGACGAGAAGGGTTTCGCTCATGGAAGGTCCTGACATTGCGCCGCTAAGGCGGTTCGAGTGGCAGTCTCAAAAAGAGACCAGCACTAAAATAGGAATTGACGTGGTGCCGTAAAGAAGGCAGTTTTTCGGGAGGTAGGCACACGCAGGGAACCAGCCATGGACGGCAAGGTCATCAATCTGAAATCGAAGTTGGAGGTCTATAAGGCCATCTCAGGCGGCGGCAATATTGCCAATTGTCCGGTTCGCGAGGTCATTCAAGGGGTGAGCGGCAAATGGAGATCGCTGCTGATGATGGCGCTGGCTGAAAAACCCTATCGCTTCGGCGAGTTGCGGCGCCTTGTGCCCGACATTTCGCAACGCATGCTGACGCAGACGCTGTACGATCTTCAGCGCGATGGCTATGTGCATCGTGAGGTGTTCCCGACCAAACCACCGAGCGTCGAATACAGCCTGACCGATCTCGGGCGCTCTATGTTCGGCGCCTTTCACCAATTGATTCTGTGGGCCGAACTCAACCATGATGCGGTGCGCGCAGCGCGCGCCGATTTTGATGCGTCCCAGGCTTGAACGGCCGCCAAGGCCCAGGCTTGAACGACCGCTAAAGCCCCAGGGTGCGGCTTGATTTCGCCGGGCTGCTGAAGGATTGTCCCGGCCAGTTCGGCTTTGGGGGCATTGGCATTTCCTACGACATCGCAATAGCAGGCGCCGGGCCGG
Source organism: Mesorhizobium sp. M7A.F.Ca.US.005.03.1.1 (assembly GCF_003997975.1). NCBI lineage: Bacteria > Pseudomonadati > Pseudomonadota > Alphaproteobacteria > Hyphomicrobiales > Phyllobacteriaceae > Mesorhizobium > Mesorhizobium sp. M7A.F.Ca.US.005.03.1.1. Next base: position 25,095 of record NZ_RZRO01000031.1, on the reverse strand, counting down.
CGGGACTGGCCATGGCGCTCTATCTCAAGCGCGCCGGGCATCAGGTCACGGTCTTTGAGCGCTTCGATGAGCCGAAGCCGGTCGGCTCCGGGCTGATCCTGCAGCCGACAGGGCTGACGGTGCTGGCCGATCTTGGCCTGCTTGACGACATGCTGGCGCTGGGCAGCCGCATCGACCGCCTGCATGGCGCCGATGCCACCACAGGCCGTACCGTGCTCGATGTCCGCTACGATGCGCAGCGCGGTGGCCGCTTCGGGCTGGCGGTGCACCGGGCGGCCTTGTTCGGCGTGCTCTTCCGCGCCGCCCAACGCGAAGCGATCGCCATCGAAACCGGCGTCGAGGTCGAGGCCTTGGAGACGGGCGAACGGACGACGCTGATCTGCGGCAACGGACGAAGGGCGGGGCCGTTCGACCTCGTCATCGACGCCAGCGGTTCGCGCTCGAAACTGCGCGGCGCAAGCGCTGCAGGCGAGCCACGACCGCTCACCTATGGCGCGTTCTGGGCCTCGCTTGGCTGGCGCGGCGACGGTTTCGATGAGCGCGCGCTGCTGCAACGCTACGACAGAGCGAGCGTGATGATCGGCGTGCTGCCGATCGGCCGGCCGCAGCCGGGCGCTGAAAAGATGGCGGCCTTCTTCTGGAGCCTGAAGCCGTCGAACGCCGATGAGGTGCGCGTCCGGGGCCTGGATGCCTGGAAGGAGAGGGTGATCCGGCTGTGGCCGCAGAGCGAGGCGTATGTCAGCCAGATCGACAGTTTCGACCAGCTCTCGCTGGCGCGCTATGGCCACCACACGATGAAGCGGCCGGTTGGGCGGCGGCTGGCCATCATCGGCGACGCGGCGCACTCGACCAGCCCGCAGCTCGGGCAAGGGGCCAACATGGCGCTGCTCGATGCCGCGGCGCTCAGCCATGCGCTGGCGCGGACGGACAGTATCGAAGCGGCACTTGAAGCCTATGCGAGGGCGCGGCGCTGGCATGTCCGCATCTTCCAGGCGCTGTCGCTGGCGTTCACGCCGTTCTACCAGTCGGATTCGGTGGCGCTGCCCTTCATCCGCGACAGGCTTGTGGCGACGGTGGCAAAAATCCCGCCGGCGCCGCAGTTTCTCGCCTCGATGGTGGCCGGCACCGTAATCGATCCGTTCAAGCGGATAGGACTGGTCGAAGCGCGGTGGCCGGATCGTTTTGGCCAATGAGGCTCGAAAGGTACGATCCCTTTGCCCGCAGGAAGGTATGCAGGCGCTGTGGGTAGTCCGGCGCCACGGCTTGCCTGATCGACGGGCGTTCACTCAAAGCCTGGCGCCAGGCGCGGACGAGGGGCTTACGGTCAAGAATGCCGAAATCACCGATCCGGTCGAAGACATCGAGATAGCGGAAGACCGGACCGTAAACGGCGTCGACCAGCGAAAAGTGCTTGCTGGCGAACCAGGGGCCGCCAGGCTCGTCCGCCAGCTCGGCTTCGAGACGGTCGAACATGGCGGACAGCGCGCTGGATTCGTCAAGGAAGCCGGCCTCGGTCGATGTTGAATAGAACCGGCCGATGGCATTGAGGGTTGCCGAACCGAACTCGATCCAGGCGCGATGCCGGGCGCGGGCATAGGGATCGGCAGGGTGGAGGGGATTGGCCTGCGTCTCTTCGAGGAATTCGAGGATGACGGCCGATTCGAAGATCACCGTTTCCTCGCCATTTCGCTGCACGCGCAGCAGCGGCACCTTGCCGAGCGGCGAGATCGCCTTGAACCAGTCCGGCTTGTTGGCGAGGTCGATATCGACGCGTTCGAACGGCACGCCCTTTTCGGTGAGCGAAATCGCGGCGCGCTGCACATAGGGGCAGAGGTGATGGCTGACGAGAATGAGCTTGTCGGCGCGTTTGCAGATTTCGTGTTTCATCGGATTGGCTTTCCCTGATTAATGCAATTGCATCTATGTAGATGCATATGCATTGATCGTCAAGCTTGATGCAATTGCATCTATCGTCTAAGGTGCGCCATGACCGAGAAAGCCGCGCCTTCGCCCGAAGCCATCAAGGCCTGGGCTCGCCTGATGCGCGTATCGCGCCAGTTGATGGAGAGCGCCGAAGAGGCGTTGAAGGCCGCCGGTCTGCCCCCACTTGCCTGGTACGACGTGCTGCATGAACTCGCCGAGGCGGGCGAGGGCGGGCTGCGGCCGTTCCAGCTCATCGAGCACACGCTGTTCGCGCAATACAACATTTCGCGCCTGCTGACCCGGCTCGAGGCCGATGGGCTCGTCGAGAAACTGCCGGTGGCCGATGACGGCCGTGGCCAGACCATCCGCATCGCGGCCAAGGGGCGAGAGACACGCCGCCAGATGTGGGCTGTCTACGGACGCTCGATCGCCGAACTGGTTGGCGCCAAACTGTCGGCGGATGAGCTGACCATGGTCTCGGCACTGCTTGGACGGTTGCGCCATCCGCCAGCCAGCGATTAAGCGAGCCTGTCGCGCCAGCGCCTGTCCATTTTGCAGATATTTTGCTCTCGTCCTCTTGCGCACGGCCTCGGATCGCGCAATATGCAGAACCGTAACGTACGGTACGGCTTATCGGGAATGCCGACCTTTCGAGAGAAGAGCGTGTTGCACATCGTGCCTGACATCGACACCAGCGAAGCGCTGACAGAGCGGCAGAAGGCCGTGCTCGACGCGGCGTTGCGGCTGCTGGTCGAAGAGGGCGACCAGCTGACCATGACCGCCGTGGCGCGCCGCGCCAGCTGTTCCAAGGAAACGCTCTACAAATGGTTCGGCGACCGCGACGGGCTGCTGACGGCGACGGTGCAATGGCAGGCCTCTAAAGTGCGGGTGGCACCGGTCGACCGCAAGGGGCTCGATCTTGCCTCGCTGACCGCGAGCCTCGAGCGCTTCGCCTCGGATTGGCTCAAGGTGATTTCCAGCGACACGTCGATCGCGCTCAATCGGGTGGCGGTCAGCCATGCGGGCTCCGGCAAGGACAATCTCGGCGCCGTGGTGCTGGAGAACGGCCGCTTCGCATTGGCCAAGCGGCTGAAGCCGGTGCTCGAGGCCGGCCGACGGACCGGGCTTTTGGATTTCGCGGATGCCGAGACGGCGTTCCGCACCTTTTTCGGGCTGGTCGCCCGCGATGTGCAGATCCGTCTGCTGCTCGGCGACCGGCTGGAATTGACTGAGGCGGCGATCGGCGGCGATGCCGCGCGGGCGACGCAGCAGTTTCTCGCTCTTCATGGAGCAACAACCGGCCGCAAGGCCCTAGAGCCGGATGATTTCAGGTCAAGTCGACCTGAAATCTGAATCCGTCTCTAAATCAAGAAGATAGAGCATGATGTCGTCCGAAAACCGCTTCACACTTTTCGGCATCATGCTCTGATTTATAAACGGGAAGGAAGACAAAATGCGCGTCTATTACGATCGTGATGCCGATCTCAATCTGATCAAGGGCAAGAAGGTCGCCATCATCGGCTATGGCAGCCAGGGCAGGGCGCATGCGCTCAACCTCAAGGATTCCGGCGCCAAGGAGATCGCCATCGGCCTCAAGGCCGGCTCGGCAACCGCCAAGAAGGTCGAGGCCGACGGTCTCAAGGTGATGAGCGTGGCGGACGCGGCCAAATGGGCCGACCTGATGATGATGGCAACGCCGGACGAACTGCAGGCCGACATCTACAAGAACGAGATCGCCCCGAACATCCGCGATGGTGCCGCGATCGCCTTCGCGCACGGCCTCAACGTGCATTTCGGCCTGATCGAGCCGAAGTCGACGGTCGACGTCGTCATGATCGCGCCGAAGGGTCCCGGCCACACGGTGCGCGGCGAATACCAGAAGGGCGGCGGCGTGCCGTGCCTGGTCGCCGTCAACCAGGATGCCTCGGGCAATGCGCTCGACCTGGCACTGTCCTACGCCTGCGGCGTCGGCGGCGGCCGTTCGGGCATCATCGAGACCAATTTCCGCGAGGAATGCGAGACCGATCTGTTCGGCGAGCAGGTCGTGCTGTGCGGCGGCTTGGTCGAGCTGATCCGGGCCGGTTTCGAGACGCTGGTGGAAGCCGGCTACGCGCCTGAGATGGCCTATTTCGAGTGCCTCCACGAGGTCAAGCTGATCGTCGACCTGATCTATGAAGGCGGCATCGCCAACATGAACTACTCGATTTCGAACACCGCCGAATGGGGCGAATATGTCTCGGGTCCGCGCATCATCACCGCCGAGACCAAGGCCGAGATGAAGCGCGTGCTGAAGGACATCCAGACCGGCAAATTCACCTCGGAGTGGATGCAGGAGTACCGCGCCGGCATGTCCCGCTTCAAGGGCATCCGCCGCAACAATGACAGCCACCAGATCGAGGAAGTCGGCGCCAAGCTGCGCGCGATGATGCCGTGGATTTCCAAAAACAAGCTGGTCGACAAGGCGAAGAACTGAGCGAAATCCACAAGCGCTCGAAAATAGCAGCTTCCATGAACAAGAAACGGCGCCACGTGGCGCCGTTTTTTCATTCTGTCGGTCAGCTCAGCTACAGGGCCAGCCCATCAATAGGGTGAGTAGCACTGCTGGCGCGGGCCGTTGTAGGGCTGGAACGTGTTGTCGTAGGCCCGGTACGACCGGTAGCGGTTGTAGCACCATTGGACATGGGCGCTCGAAAGCCGTCCCGCGCGGTAGTAGCGGCGCGGCGCCGGCCGGTCATAGTAGTCGTAGTTGTTGTACATGCTGCCGAGGCCAAGCCCCAGGCCAAGGCCCAGGATCGCGGCACTCGCGCCATCATCGTAGTAACGGCCGCCGCGATAGTGATGGCGACCATGGCGCCAACGCCAGTTGTCTCCACCATTCCAGTGACCGCCGCCGCCGTGCCAGTGCCGACGGCCGCCGTCCCAATTGCCCGACCGGCGCCATCTCCAATTGTCGTTGTTGAACTGACGGTTGTTGTTGCCGCCCGCCCAGCTGTCGCGGACCGGCGTGACATTCGGCGCCGCGGTGCTGGTGGGAATCGACAGGTCCGGTTGCATGATCGGGCCGGCGGCGGACGGTGCCGTGACGCCGGAGAGGATACCCAGGGCTAGCAGCCCCGATTTGACCGTGGAAGAAAAGAGCGAATTCATTGCACTCTCCAAGAGTTACAGGCCCCACGCCCACCCGAGGAATGGGGCAACAATGGATGTTTGCATCTGAACGGCGGATGAACGGAAAGGTTCCGTCAACCATGACGCGAACGCACCCAGGACCAATCGATCTCAGATGGTGGTCCTGCGCGCTTGTTTTCCGAAGCACTTGCGGGCAAAGGTCATGGCATGTCGCTGCGCCTTGCCACCTTCAATGTCGAGAACCTGATGAACAGGTTCGATTATTCCGGCTATCGCAACCAGCTCAACGAGGATCGAACGCTGGCGCTGTTCGATATCCAGAGCGAGGCGGAATACAGGATGCTGGAGCAGGCCCGCGCCATCGCCCAATCCGACGACACGCGCCAGCTGACGGCGCTGGCAATCGCTGCCACCCGGGCCGACATCATCTGCATGCAGGAGGTCGACAACATCGAGGCGCTGAAGGCCTTCGAATATGGCTATCTGTTCAAGATGGTGGGGCAGGGCTACCGGCAGAAATACACCACATCGGGCAATGATTCACGCGGCATCGACGTTGCCGTGATGATGCGCAATGAGACCGCCCAGGGCCAGCCGATCGAATTCGTGCGCATGACCAGCCACGCCTATGTCACCTACGAGCAGTTCGGGCTGCACACGCCGGAACTCGAGGCACTGGGCAATCAGGCCAATGAGCGCATTTTCCGGCGCGACTGCCTGGAGATCGACGTCACCGTGGGCGGCGTGCCGCTGACGCTCTATCTCGTGCATTTCAAGTCGATGGGTTCGCCGCGCAACGGGCTCGACGGGCGCGAGGCGACGATGCCGGTGCGCATCGCGGAGGCGCAGGCCGTGCGGCGCATCATCGAGGAGCGCTTCGGCAAGGACTATGCCGCCGACAAACGCTGGGCAATCTGCGGCGACATGAACGATTACCGCCAGCGTGTGAAGGTGGCCGGCGATGCGATCGACGGCTATCGCTTCGAGGTCGTCGACGAAGCCCTGTCCTGCATCAACGTGCTGACGGCCGGCGGCTTCTGCGAAAACGTCGTCGAGCGGCGGCCGGAGATGAACCGCTGGAGTTTCTACCACACGCGCGGACCGGAAGAGCGGCATCTGTGCCAGCTCGACTACATCCTGCTGTCGAAGGGGCTCGCCGCCAGCAACGCGACGGCTGTTCCCGACATCATCCGCAACGGCCAGCCCTGGCGCACCATCTTTCCGCCGGGGCAGGAAGTGGAGCGGTTTCCGCGTGCCGGCTGGGACCGGCCGAAGGCGTCGGACCATTGCCCGGTGGCGATCACGCTGGACATGACCTGACGCATGAGTTTCGACCTGCCACGCAACGTCATCCTGCCGGTCGACGCCATCGACGTCCGGCTCGATCCCGGTCCGCACCCGTTCGCAAGGGACAATGCAGAGGCGATCGCCGAGAACTGGCAGCACGAAATCGCTGCCAATCCGGCGCTGTTCGACGGCATGGTGGTGCTGCTGTCGCAGCTTGCCTACCGCGACAACCGTCTCGCCGGCCGCTGCCATGCGGTCAACTATTCGACTTTCATGCTGTGGCGGAAGCGGCGCGAGAATTCGGGCGCCGAGCATGCCTATGCCCATGCCATGCTGGTGGCTGCCGACAATGCGCTGGTGGCGATCCGCATGGGTCCGCACACGGTCAACGCCGGCCGCGTCTATTTTGCCGCCGGCTCATTCGAGCCGGTCGATTTTCGCGATGGCCTGGTCGATGTCGATTTCAACATGATGCGTGAGGTGCGCGAGGAAACAGGGCTCGACCTGTCAGGTGCTGAACGCGGCAAGCGCTACCATGCCATGTCGAGCAACAGTGGCACGGTGATCTTCCGCCGCTACCACGCGGCGGCGCCCGCCGACGAGATCGCCCAGCGCATCTCAGCCTTCGTCGCCACCGAAACCGAGCCGGAGATCGACGGGCCAGTGATCATCCGCCATGCCGCCGACCTGCCGGTCGGCCTGTCACCGCACATGAAGCCGCTGATCGAGTGGCATTTCGCAAACGGGAGTTAAGGGCGCGTCTTGTTCTGTGCCGCGTTGCGATCGTTGCGGGCGGCGACGAGGAACAGGATGAAGCCGATGCCCAGCAAACCGCCCATCGCCATTCCCATGGTCTGGCCGACGACTGCCTGAAAATCGGCTGTGACGCGATCGGGATTGGCCATGCCGAAGCGGGCGAGATACCACCAGATGCCTGCAAGGAAGGCCTCGATGATGACCATCGCCAGGATCAGTCGCGCCTTCTTGCTCATTGGCTATTCCTCCACCCAAGCGTGAATTGCCCTAGCATCATGAACGGCGCGACGACAGTGGCGGGGCTGGGTGGAAATGTCGAAGATTGTGCAAAAACCCGTCGGAGCGCCGGCCGCGTTTCGGCCGGTTGCCCTATTCGTGCCTAAGTGCGTCGATCGGGTCGAGCCTGGCGCCGCGCAGCGCCGGGAAGAAGCCGAACACCATGCCGATCAGGGCGGAAAAGCCGACGGCGAGCAGGATCACCGCCGGGCTCGGCGCAAACGGGATGGTCAGCGTCACCGCGGCGAGGCCGGCCAGCGCCAGCCCGATCAGGATGCCGATGATGCCGCCGAGCAGCGACAGCACCGTGGCCTCGACCAGGAACTGGATCAGGATGTGCTTTTCATGCGCGCCGATGGCGAGCCTGATGCCGATCTCGCGGGTGCGTTCGGTGACCGACACCAGCATGATGTTCATGATGCCGATGCCGCCGACCAGCAGGCTGACGCCGGCGACGGCGCCCAGCATGCCGGTCATGGTGGTGGTGGCGCTGGCCATGGCGTCGGCGATCTGGGTCATGTCGCGGATGGCGAAATCGCTTTCACGATCGGGCGTGATGCGTCTGGCGTCGCGCAGAATGTCCTCGACGCGCGGCTGCAGCTCGCTGGTCGGCGTGCGGTCATCGGCGGCGATGTAGATGTTGTCGATGTCGCGGTTGCCGGCGATGCGGCGCTGGTAGGCGTGCAGCGGCATCAGCACGACATTGTCCTGATCCTGGCCGAAGCCGGTATAGCCCTTGGGCTCGAGCAGGCCGATGATCTTGCAGGAGGTGCGGTTGACGCGGATGATCTCGCCCTCGGGATCGCCAGCGCCGAAGAATTGTTGGCGCACCGTCTCGCCGATCAGGCACACGCCGGTGCCCGAGCGGGTTTCGGAATCGCTGAACGGGCGGCCCGACACCAGTTTCCAGTCGCGCGCATCGAGATAGGCGCTGTCGGTGCCGGTGACGCCCGAGGTCAGGCTCTCGGTGCCGAAGATGACCCGGACCTGCTTTTGCGAAGCCGGCGAAATGGCGCGGGCGCCAGTCAGATGCGCAACCAGCGCCGCCAGCTCCTTTTCGGCCAGCGGACGCACCACCTGGTCGAGCCCGCCCGGGCCACCGGGACCGGCCGGGCGACCGGAGCGGACGACCAGCAGATTGCTGCCGAGCTTGGAGATGTCGGCCTTGACCTTCTGCGTGGTGCCCGAGCCGATGGTGAGCATGGCAATGACGGCGGCAACGCCGATGACGATGCCGAGCAAGGTCAGGAACGAGCGCAGCACGTTGCGGCGGATCGAGCGCAGCGACAGGCGGACGGTTTCCCAGATCATGGTTGTGCGATCTCCAGCTTCCTGGAATCAGAGGCGACGTGGCCGTCGAGGAAGCGGATGGTGCGTTCGGCATAGTCGGCGACATCGGCCTCGTGGGTGACCATGGCGATGGTTAGGCCAAGCTCCTTGTTGAGCCGCGTCAGCAACTCCATGATCTCGTGCGTGCGGGCGGTGTCGAGATTGCCGGTCGGCTCGTCGGCGACGAGCAGCGTCGGCCGCGTGACGATGGCGCGCGCGATCGCCACGCGCTGCTGCTGGCCGCCGGACAGTTCGGCCGGCGTGTGGTGCTCGCGGCCGACAAGGCCGACCTCCGCCAGGGCCTGCATGGCAAGGTCGCGGCGCTCGCGGGCGGCCACGCCGCGATAGATCAGCGGCAGTTCGACATTTTCGGCCGCCGTGGTGCGGGCCAGCAGATTGTAACCCTGGAAGACGAAGCCGACATAGAGGTTGCGCAGCATGGCGCGGCGGTTGCGGTCGAGGCGGCCGGCGTCGATGCCCATGAAGGAATAGGTTCCGGCCGTCGGCGTGTCGAGGCAGCCGATGATGTTCATCGCCGTCGACTTGCCGGAGCCGGACGGCCCCATGATGGCGACGAATTCGCCACGCCGGATGGCGAGGTCAATGCCGGCCAGCGCATGCACCTTGGCCTCGCCCTGGCCATAGCTCTTCCAGACCTTGTCGAAGGTGATGAGGGCAGCACCGGCAGCCACGGTATCAGCTCCGCTGCTGCGACGCGGTGATGACCTGTGCGCCTTCGTCGAGGCCAGAAATGATCTCGGTCAGTTCGCCGTCGGTCGAGCCGATCTTGACGTTGACCGGGTGCGGACGCCCGTTCTCCAGCACATAGAGCGTGCGCGAGCCGTCGGTGGGCACTGTGGCGGCCTGGCGCTGGCGGTTGCCGCCGGGGCGGCCCATGCGGCCGGTGAACAGGTCGCTGAGGCTCCAGCCGCGTGCGGCCTGTTGGGCAGGACGATAGCGGAAGGCGGTGGCCGGTACGGTGAGCACGTCCTTGGCCTGCTTGGTGACGACCGAAACGGTGGCGGTCATGCCGGGCCGCAGCAGCAGCTCGTTGTTGTCGACCTCGAGCCGCGCATTGTAGGTGACGACGCCGTCAGTGGTGACCGAGGCATAGGAGATGTCTCGGATCTCGGCATCGAACGGCCGCTCGGGGAAGGCATCGACGGTGAAGCGGGCATGCTGGCCGGATTTGACCGCACCGATGTCGGCCTCGTCGACCGCCGCCACCAGTTCCATGTTCCTGAGATCGGCGGCGATGATGAACAGCACCGGCGCCTGCAGCGAGGAGGCGACCGTCTGGCCGGGATCGACCGAGCGCGTCAAAACGATGCCGTCGATCGGCGCATAGATGGTGCTCTTGGCAAGGTCGGTCTGCTGCGCCTTGAGGTCGGCCTGGGCGATGGCGAGGTTGGCCTGCGCACTGTCTAGAGCTGCCTTGGAACGGTCGCGCGTGGCGGTTGCTGCTTCAAGCGACTGGTCGGTCGCCATGCCGCGCCTGGTCAGTTCGGCGGCGCGCACCAGCGCCTTCTCGTTTTCGGCCAGCGTAACCGTGGCGTCCTCGACATTGGCGGCGGCGGCCTTGGCCGAAGCTTCGGCGCGCTCGATCTGGACTTCGAGTTTCACCGTGTCGAGTGTCGCCAGCACGTCACCCTTCTTGACCTGCTGGTTCTCCTCGGCCGAGACCGAGCGGATGATGCCGGACAGTTCGCTTGAAATATCGACTTGGGTGAGTGGTTGCAGCGTGCCGGTCGCCGACACCGCGACTGTGAGGTCGGCCTTGGCGGCAGGCACTGTGGTGTAGTCAATCCTGGCCGGCGAGCCGGCATACCATTGATAGACGCCAAGCGCGGCGACGAGCACGATCAGCGCCAGCAACGCATAGAGCCACCCACGACGGCGCGATCTGCGCCGGCCTGTCTGGTCGAGCCCAAGCGCCGTCTCGATGGCGGAATCCGATTCCGTCTTTGGCAGATTGACAATCTGGTCCACGCTGGACCCCTATAATGCGCAATGTCCCTATCTGTGCACAGATCAGGCTTACCGGTTCAAATATCAAATTAAATTTCGCCCATGTTGGGATTGAGGCAGGAATGAAAACCCGGAATTACTTGCTTTACGATGTGTTTACGACCGAGCGACTGGCCGGCAATCCTTTGGCCGTCGTGCTGGACAGCAAGGGATTGGACACGGCCGCGATGCAGGCCATCGCGCGCGAATTCAACCTGTCCGAATCGGTGTTCGTCCTGCCGCCGGACAATCCCAAGCACAAAAACCGCATCCGCATCTTCACGCCCGACTATGAAATGCCGTTCGCCGGCCATCCGACGGTCGGCGCCGCGATCGCGCTGGCCGAACTTGCGGAGGAGGGCGGCGCCGGCATCTTCGTGCTGGAGGAAAACATCGGTCCGGTGCGGTGCGCCGTCAGCAAGCATGACGGCAACACTTTTGCCGAGTTCGATCTGGCGAAGCTGCCGGAGCCGCTGAAGCTCGATGCCGATCCGGAGGCGATCGGTGCCGCGCTTGGGTTGACGCCGCATGAGATCGGCTTCGAGAATCACCGCGTCGCGTTCTGGTCGGCGGGCGTGCCCTACGTCACCATCCCGGTTGCCAATCTCGAGGCGGCGGGCCGCATCCGGCTGGACAACCAGGCATGGTCGGAACTGGCGCCGCGCAAGAGCGAGTGGGCCTTCGCCAGCCCCTATGTCTACTGCCGCGAGACGGTGAACCACGAAAGCGCCTTCCATGTGCGCATGATCGTGCCCGGCACGCCTTCCTACGAGGATCCGGCGACCGGTTCGGCGGCAGCCGCCTTTGCCGGCGCCATCATGCATTTCGACGCGCCGACCGATGGCATTTCACAGCTGTGGATCGAGCAGGGGCTGGAGATGGGCCGGCCATCGCGCATCCGCCTCGAACTGACCGTGCAAGGCGGAAAACTGGCCTCGGCGCGCATCGGCGGCAACGCAATCAAGGTGGCGGAGGGCAAGCTGTTCGTTTGATCGAACGCATGCTCGGTCGATTTGTCGGGAAATGATTCCGGCAGGGCTGGACAGGACCGATGGTGGCGGCTATATGCCCGCCAACGCCGGTTTTTGCCGGCCGAGTGGGTGCGTAGCTCAGTTGGTAGAGCAGCTGACTCTTAATCAGCGGGTCCACAGTTCAATCCTGTGCGCACCCACCAAATTCCTAGAAGAGTTGGTGGAAAGACCCTGAAAGCGAGACGCGTTTGGCGCGTCTCGGGCAGGCTGTCTGACTGTGATTCTTTAACCGCGCTATCCAGATCTTGTGGCGATTCAGCCGCGTTGGAAAATGCGGGTCAGAAACCGGCCGAATCGAAAAGCAAGGCTCTTTTCCCCGGCTGCAGCATCGCTGGCGCCAATTCCGTCTTTTCCCCCGGAGAAATCGCTGATGGGCCACCAGAAGAAGACCAGGAAGACAACGAAAATGCCGGTGTCGATCGGGCCATGACTTGAATAGCTGCTGTGACGGAACACAACAGCGACCGCCCCGGCGATAACACCGCAGCTGCGGCAGGATGAAATTTCTTCATCCACAAAAATCTATTTGAGAATCGCCGTTACGGTAAGATGCCTCCTTTGTCGTGACAACGGCATCTTTGTCGGCCGATACGGGGAATGAATAACTACTTCTCCGAAACGCCAGCCTCTGCAAAACTCGCCATGCGGGCATGGCACTCCAGCGCCGAGCGGACGATGTTGACGGCGAGGCAGGCGCCGGAGCCTTCGCCGAGCCGCATGCCGAGATCGAGCAGCGGCGGCAGGCCGAGCGCTTCGAGCAGGCCGCGATGGCCTGACTCAGCGGAGACATGGGCTGCGATGGTGTGGGCGAGGCCGGTCGGGTGCAGCTTCGACAGCGGGGCTGCGGCGGCGGTGCAGACGAAGCCGTCGAGCAGCACGGGTATGCCGAGATGTCGGGCGGCGAGCGTGGCGCCGAAGATGGCGGCCAGTTCGCGTCCGCCGAGCACGGCAGCGATAGCAAGCGGGTCGGCGAGGGCTGCGGCATGGCGCTTCAGGCCGGCTTCGATGGCGACCACCTTGCGCTTCAAGCCGGCGTCATCGACGCCGGTGCCGCGCCCTGTCCACTTTTCCGCGCCGCCGCCGAACAGGGCTGCTGAGATGGCAGCCGCCGGCGTGGTGTTGCCGATGCCCATCTCGCCGAAGCAGATAAGGTCAAGATCCTTCGTCACCGCATCATAGCCGGCCGAGACCGCCGCCAGAAAGGGCGCTTCGTCCATTGCCGGACCTTGGGTGAAGTCGCCGGTCGGATGGTCGAGATCGAGCGGGATGACGTCGAGTTCGGCGCCGGCTATGCGGGCAAGCTGGTTGATGGCGGCACCGCCGCCAGCGAAATTCGCCACCATCTGCACGGTGACTTCCGAGGGATAGGCCGACACACCTTGCGCGGTGACGCCGTGGTTGCCGGCGAAGACGAAAACCTTGACGCGGTCGAGTTTCGGCATGTCGCGGCCCTGCCAGCGCGCCAGCCACGCGGCGATGGTCTCGAGCCGGCCGAGGCTGCCTTGCGGCTTGGTCAGCGTGTCCTGGCGGCGTGCGACCGCATTGGCCGCGGCATCGCTGCCAGCCGGCAGGTCGAGGCAGGCGGCGCGCAATTCACTAAGGGACTTGAAGGACATGGGGGCAAAGTCTCCGAAAAGGAATCAGGCCATGGGGATCAGGCCAAAGGGATCAGGAAAGCGCTACGGAAGCGACGAGCAGCACCGCGATCTCGCTTGCCTGCTGCAAGGCGCCGATCGTGTCGCCGGTCTGGCCCTCGATCTGGTTGAAGCAAAGGGCGCGGAATGCGGCAAACAGCAGGCCAAGCAGGATCAGCGCGAAGACGGCGCCGCCCAGCCCGAGCAAGAGAAGCGGGATCGCGCCGAGCAAGGCGCCGGCCATGGCGGTTTCCTGCGACACGGTGCCGGCGTCGACCGAGAGGCCGTCGACGCGCGCTGGAGGCAAGAGATGCATGAAAGCGCCAAGCAGGCCGCGCGAGGCCGCGTGTGCGGCCAGGAGGGCAAACAGGGCCTGTGTGGGATCGACGAACTCCGACAGCGCGCTCCAGCGGACCAGCAGCGACAGAGCCAGCGCCGCCGCACCATAGGCGCCGATGCGGCTGTCGCGCATGATCTCAAGTTTGCGGCCGCGCGATTTGCCGCCGCCAAACCCGTCGGCGACGTCGGACAGGCCGTCCTCATGCAGGCAGCCGGTGGTGAGCAGGGTTGCCACAAGGGCAAGTGCGGCCGCCGGCCCCATGGCAAGGCCGAACCGTTCCGCCGTGGCAAAAACGATGGCGCCGATCAGGCCGACGACGAGACCGGCGATGGGGGCGGCCCAGATCGCCGCGGCAAGGCTGCGGCCGCGAAAATCGAAGACGGGCAGCGGCAGCCTGGTGAAGAAGACCAGGCAGAGCGCGATGTCGTCGACGACCTGTCGTGGTGAGAGGGCCAGATTCCCGAATTTCATGCTCTAGCCCCTCGCAATCGCATGGAAGAAGGTGCCGCTGACATGGCCGCGCCGGTAGCCCGAGGCGCCGATCGGATTGCCCTGGCCGTCGGCAAGGTCGGCCAGCGGCTCGTCATTGCCGGTGGCCGTCATCTGCGCATAGTGGAATTCGTGGCCACGGATCAGCGCGCCCTGTGCACCCAGCGGACAATCGGCACGCAGCCGCGCCTCGCGGTAGCCGAGGTTCATCTTGCGCCTGGCGAAGCTGGTGGCGTGGCCGAGCAGGCCGAGCATCGCATGCGTTTCGCCCGACGCGTCCTCCAGAGCTTCGCCGAGCACCATGAAGCCACCGCACTCGCCATGGATGGGCTTCGTCGCGGCGAAACGCGCCATGCCGGCGCGGAAAGTCGCGGCGGCGGCGAGCTTGCCGGCGTGAAGCTCGGGATAGCCGCCCGGCAGCCAGCAAACGTCGCAGGTCCCGTCGGGCGCTTCGTCGACGAGCGGCGAGAACGGGACGATTTCCGCACCCGCCTTGCGCCAGTAGGCGGCGACATGCGGATAGAGGAAGGTGAAGGCGGCATCCTCGGCCAGCGCGATGCGTTGGCCGGGCGGCGCCAGCGCGTCGTCGAAACCGCCGGGCGCCGGAGTGAGGGGCGTCGCCAGGGCCATGATCGCATCGAGATCGAGCGACTTTTCCGCCATGTCGGCCAGCCTGTCGAGATGCGCCATCAGGTCGTCATATTCGCCAGCCTGGACAAGGCCGAGATGGCGCTCGGGCAGGTTCAGCGTGGGATCGCGCAGGATGGCGCCGACGACCGGCAGGCCGATCGCCTCGATGGCCTCGCTGCACAGCTTGCGATGGCGCTCGCTGCCCAGCCGATTGAGCGCGACACCGGCCATGCGCACGTCAGGATCATAGGTGGCAAAACCCTTGGCGACAGCCGCCGCCGTGGTCGACTGGCCGGAGACGTCGAGCACCAGCAGCACCGGCAGGCCGTAGAGGCGGGCGAGGTCGGCGGCCGAGCCGGTTCGACCGGGAGCCGCGGGTATCCCGTCGAACAGTCCCATGGCGCTTTCCAGGATGACGAAATCGGTGTCATCGGCGGCTTGCGCGGCAAGCCCGTTGAGCAGCGATGGCGGCATCGCCCAGCTGTCCAGATTGACACCGGAGAGGCCCGTGGCGGCGGTGTGGAAGCCGGGGTCGATATAGTCGGGGCCGGATTTGGCGCCGCGCACTTTCAAGCCGCGCCGGGTCAGCGCGCGCAGGATGCCGATGGTGACGCTGGTCTTGCCGGAGCCGGAGCGCGGCGCGCCGATGATGATGGCGCGGGCCGTCATGCTTGCCCCGCCAGGGCCGCGCGCATGGCAACGATGCCGCCGACGACGATCAGCGCCGGCGAGGCGAGACCGGCGGCCGCTGCTTCCTCGGCAATGGTGGCGAGCGTGGCGACGACGGTTCGTTCCTGCGGCGTCGTCGCGGCGACGATCACTGCCGCCGGTGTCGACGGCGCCAGCCCGCCATCGAGCAGTGCTGCGGCGATCAAGGGCAGATTGGCCATGCCCATATAGACGACCACAGGCTGGCCGGTGCGGGCGATCGCTGCCCAGTCGAGATCGTCATCGGTGCCGGCGGCGTGGCCGGTGGCCAGGATCACCGCCTTGTTGATGCCGCGCATGGTGGCGGGGATGCCGGTCGCGGCCAGCGCACTGAGGCCCGAGGTCAGGCCGGGCAGTACGCGGAACGGGATACTTTCCCGCGCCAGCGCCAGAGCTTCTTCGCCGCCACGGCCGAAAATATAGGGATCGCCGCCCTTCAGCCTGACGACGCGGCGGCCTTCGCGTGCGAGCCGGACCAGCAGGGCGGTGATGTCGTCCTGTTTCATCGACGGTTTGCCGCCGCGCTTGCCGGCAAAGAAAAGCTCGGCATTCTCCGCAACTGCGACAATGTCAGGGGACACCAGTGCGTCGTAGACCAGCGCATCCGCCTCGGCCAAAGCCGCCAACACTTCAAGCGTCAGGCAGCCGGGGTCGCCGGGGCCGGCGCCGGCCAGCCAGACATGGCCCGGCTCCAGTTGGCGCGGCTTGAAGTTCAGCCGGGACAAGGCTTTTTCGAGCGTGGCGTTTTCGCCGGTGTTTTTGGTGCTGCCGCTCACAATCCGTCCCGTCCGCGAAAACGCCGCTGATAATGGGCGTCGTATAATGAACTCTCGCCAAAACCTCGCGCCGCCAGCGAGCGGCCGACGAAGATGATCGCCGTGCGCTCCATCGGATCGGCGGCGAGCTGTGCCTCGATGGTCGCCAGCGTGCCGGTCAGCACGCGCTCGTCCGGCCAGGAAGCGCGGAAGACGACCGCCACCGGGCAATCGCCGCCATAGTGCGGCGTCAGTTCGGCGACGACGCGATCGATGGCGTGGATGGCCAGATGAATAGCGAGCGTGGCGCCGGTGCGGCCGAAGCCGGCCAGCGTCTCGCCGGGTGGCATTTTGGAGGCGCGCCCGGAAATGCGGGTCAGCACAAGGCTTTGCGCCACTTCGGGAATGGTCAGCTCGCGGCGCAATGCTGCGGCGGCAGCGGCGAAGGAGGGGACGCCCGGCGTCAGCGTATAAGGGATGCCGTGCTTTTCCAGCCGGCGGATCTGCTCGGCGACCGCGCTCCATACCGACAGGTCACCGGAATGCAGCCGGGCGACATCCTGGCCTGATTTGTGCGCCTCGAGATAGGCGGCCTCGATCTCGTCGAGCGACATCGGCGCGGTGTCGACCAGCTTTGTCCCCGGCGCGCAGTGCTGCAGCAATTCGGGCGCGACGATCGAGCCGGCATGCAGGCAAACCGGGCAGTTTGCCAAAAGCCTTGCGCCGCGCAGCGTGATGAGGTCGGCCGCACCTGGACCGGCGCCGATGAAATGAACGGTCATGGCGCATCTCCGCTGATGGCGATGGCGCAGGTGACCGGGCCGAGCACTGTGCGGGGGCCAAGCAGTTTTGCGCCTGTGCCGGCCACGGCGAGGGCGGACGCCTCGGAGACCGATGGTGTGCCGGCAACATCCTGCGAGAGATCGGAATGGCTGAGCGTATCCGACGAGGCAGCTTGAAGTGCTGAGTCGTCGACGACGATGACGGGAAGACTCAGCGTGCGGCCAGCGGCGGCGATCGCTTCTTCATCCTTCTTGAACGCGGCAGTCGCCAGTGCCGACAGCGCCGTCATCGCCAACCCATGCGCCTCCAGCGCCGTTTCGATCGCCGCAAGCACCTCTTCGACGCCCACGCCCTTTCGGCAGCCTATGCCTGCGACCATCATGGCTTCATCCAGCTCCATTGCGTCACTGGCATGGCCGGCCGCCAGGCCTGCATCGAGCCGACCGGCGAGGCCCGCGAGATGTTTATCCGCGTGAGATCGCCGCCGAGCTTCGTATGCTGGGCAAGAAGCAGGGCTTCCATCTCCAGCGTTACCGCGTTTGCCACGAGACGGCCGCCAGTGTGCAGGGCCTTGATGGCAGCTTTCAAGACACCGGCATCGCTGCCGCCACCGCCGATGAAGATCGCGTCTGGCGTGTCCAACCCGGCAAGCGCCTTGGGCGCGCTGCCTTCGACCACGACAAGGCCGGGAACGCCACAGGCAGCGGCGTTGCGACCAATACGGGCAGCGCGCACCGGATCGGCCTCGATGGCAAAAGTGCGCATCGAAGGGTGGGCCAGCATCCATTCGATGCCGATGGAACCGGAGCCGGCGCCGATGTCCCACAGCAACTCGCCGCGCCGCGGCGCCAGCGCCGACAGGGTGATCGCGCGGATTTCGCGCTTGGTGATCTGGCCGTCATGGTCGAACAGGTGATCGGCAAGGCCTGATGTGAGCGGCAGCACGCGCGCGTCCGGACCGGATTCAACTTCGACCGCCAGCACGTTGAGCGGATTGAGGTTTTCGAGGTCGAAGGCATCGGCGCGGACCGAGCGCTGGGTCTCGCTTGGCCCACCCAACGCCTCCAGGATCGTCAGCCGCGATGCGCCGAAGTCGAGTTCCGCGAGCAGGCGGGCAATCGCCGCGGGGGCTTCTGCATCCGAGGTCAGCGCCAGGATGCGCGCGCCTGGCTGCAGCAGCGGCCGGATCAGGTCGAGCGGCCGGCCGTGCAGCGAGACGGTTTCGATATCCTGCAGCGCCCAGCCGAGCCGGGCGGCCGCCAGTGAAACGGCTGAAGGCGCGGGGATAACGTGCATCTCCTGCGCCTTGACCTTGCGGGCGAGCGTGGCGCCGACGCCGTGGAAGAAGGGATCGCCGGACGCGAGCACACAGACGTTCCTGCCGGCAAGCGCCAGGACGTCAGCCATCTCGGCATCGAAGGGAACCGGCCATGGGCGCGGCTCGCCCTTGGCGAAGGAAGCGACAAGGGCGAGGTGCCGCTTGCCGCCGAAGATGATCTCAGCCTGGGCAATCCGCTGCTTGGCCTCGTCGCCGAGACCCGCTAAACCGTCCTCGCCGATGCCGACGACTGTCAGCCAGGCGGCTCGCGATTGACGCTCAGCAGGCATAATGACCCACCGTATCCTGATCCTCGGCGGCACCACCGAAGCGCGGCAACTGGCCGGAAAACTGGCGGCGCGTGCCTCGGTCACACTGTCGCTGGCCGGCCGCACCGAAAGCCCGGTCGCGCAAGGCGTGCCGGTGCGAAGCGGAGGCTTTGGCGGCGCCGACGGGCTGGCCGCTTACCTCACGGAAACGGCCACCGATCTGCTGATCGACGCCACGCATCCCTATGCGGCGCAAATCTCCGCCAATGCCGCACAAGCCGCGCGCATGGCCGGCGTGCCGATCCTTGCCCTGCGGCGTCCCGGCTGGGATCCTGTCGAAGGCGACCGCTGGACGTTGGTCGGTACGGTCGGCGATGCCGCGCAAGCGCTTGGACCGGCGCCGCGCCGCGTTTTTCTGGCACTGGGCCGGCAAGAGGTTGCGGCTTTCGAAGCAGCGCCCCAGCACCACTATCTCATTCGCAGTGTCGATCCGGTCGAGCCGAAGCTGGCCGTGCCCGACGCCGAATATCTGTTGGCCCGTGGCCCGTTTCGCGACGCGGAGGAACGCGCGCTGCTCGAAAGGCACCGCATCGATGTCGTGGTGTCCAAGAACAGCGGCGGCGAGGCGACCTTTGGCAAGATCGCCTCGGCGCGGGCGCTTGGCATCGAGGTGGTCATGATCCGCAGGCCTGATCTGCCGGACGTGCCCTCGGCTGAAACCGTCGAAGCGCTGGCCGCCATTGTCGATCGATTTGGGGTCGATCATTTTGTCCGACCCGTGGAAGAGCGCGGCGTGTAGACCAGCGCCGGCTTCTCCGTGCGCTTGATAATCCTGGTTTCCGGCGAGCCGATGATGATGCAGGTCGCCATGTCCGCCTTTTCAGCCTCGACATCGGCCAGCAGGTAGACCTCGATACGCTCGTCCGGGCGACCGGCGGCGCGGCCGAAGATTACCGGCGTGGTGCCCGGCAGGATGGCGGTCAGGCACTCGAAGGCGCGGCCGAGTTGCCAGGGGCGGGCCTTGCTGATCGGGTTATAAAGCGCGATGACGAAGCCGGCACCGGCCGCCGCCAGCAGGCGCAGTTCGATCAATTCCCATGGCTTTAGATTGTCGGAGAGCGAGATGGCGCAGAAATCATGGCCGAGCGGCGCCCCGATGCGGGCGGCAACCGCCAGCATGGCGGTGATGCCGGGCACCACGGCGACATCGACCGCGCGCCATTCGACCGGACCGGCCTCGATCGCCTCGCAGACGGCCGCCGCCATGGCGAACACGCCGGGATCGCCGCCGGAGACCACGGCGACGTCATGGCCCTCTGCGGCCTTGCTCAATGCGTCCTTGGAGCGGGCGAGTTCCTCGCGGTTGTCGGAAGCGACGCGGGTCTGGTCCGGGCGCAGGTCCAGCCGATCGAGATAGGGCTTGTAGCCGTAAAAGAATTTCGCCTCGGCGACAGCGCGGCTGGCCTCCGGGGTGACCTGATCGGCATTGCCGGGCCCAAGGCCGATGACGGTGAGACGGCCACTCATGCCTGTGCTCCCACGGCGCCGGGGCGACCGGACCAGCCGGCGACCAGCACGATGGCGAAGTAGGGTGCCTTGTCGTCCTTTTTGTCGGCAAGCTTCATCGAGACGCTGCCGGCCATGGTGCCGCGCTCGACATAGACGGCGCGCGACAGCTTGGCCGTAGCCTCCAGCGCCCGCCTGATCTTGGGCAGGTTGCGGCCGACCTTCATGATCACGGCGGCATCGGTGTCGGCGAGCCGGCGGCTCAGCTCGAATTCGCTCATCGTGCCCGGCAGCACGGTGAGCACGTCGTCGCCCTGGACGATCGGAATACCGGTCTGCGACCAGCAGCCGGACATGGCGGTGACGCCGGGGATGACTTCGGTCGGAAAACGATGGGCGAGGCGCACATGCAGATGCATGTAAGAGCCGTAGAACAGCGGGTCGCCCTCCGACAGCACCGCAACCATTCTGCCGGCTTCGAGGTGCTCGGCGACCTTCTCGGCCGACTCCTCGTAGAAAGCCGTGATCTGCGAGCGGTAGTCGTCGTGATCCCTGGCGATTTCGGTTGTGACGGGATAGAGCAGCGGCAATTCCGTCATTTCGGGCCGGAACTGCGCTTCGACGACTGCACGGGCGTTGCTGTTGTTGCCGCGCTTGGCGAAATAGGCCACGACATCGGCCTCGGCCAGGATGCGGGCGGCTTTTAGGGTCAGCAGTTCGGGGTCGCCAGGACCGGTGCCGACGCCAACGAGGCGGCCTTTGAGAAAGGCGTTCACAGGCCAGGCCTCGCCAATGAATTGAGCGCGGCGGCGGTCATGGCACTGCCGCCAAGCCGGCCACGCACGATGGCGTAGGGAACGCCGTAGGAATTCTCGGCCAGCGCATCCTTGGATTCGGCCGCACCGACGAAGCCGACCGGCATGCCGATGATGGCCGCCGGCTTTGGTGCGCCATCGCGCAGTTTTTCCAGGAGATAGAATAGCGCGGTCGGCGCATTGCCGATGGCAACCACAGAGCCGGCCATGCGCTCGCCCCAGAGGTCGATGGCGGCCGCCGAACGGGTGTTGCCGATTTGCCTGGCAATTTCGTGCGTACGCGGGTCGCGCAAGGTGCAGATCACCTCGTTGCCCGCCGGCAGCCTGGCGCGGGTGACGCCATGCGAGACCATTTCCGCGTCGCAGAAGATCGGCGCGCCGGCCGCCAAAGCGGTGCGGGCGGCGGCAACGAAATCCTTGGAGAACACAAAATGATTTGAAGCTTCGACCTGGCCGCAGGCATGGATCATGCGAATGGCGACATCGGCCTCAGCTTTGGAGAAGCGCGACAGATCGGCCTCGGCGCGGATGATGGCGAAGGAGCGCTCGTAGATCGCCGTGCCGTCATGGATGTAGTCGTAGGCGGCCATGCTCATTTCCGTTTTTCAGTTTGGGCCTGTCGGTAGGCCTCGGCGATACCGGCCGGCCCGAGCCTTGTCAGGCAAGCGGCGGCGGTTTCACCTTGATATCGTGTGCTGCGGATCATCGCCGCGACGCGGCCGATGCCGCGCGCGGCGTCATAGCCCGGCCTGTAGCCGGCAGGAAGGGCCTTTGCCGTCGCGTTCACGACAAGTCCGGCTCCATTTTCGCCGCCGACGATCGTCAGCGCTGCCGGACCGGGGTGGGCGCAGCCTTTGGCACAGCCGGAAATGTGAAGGGTGAAGTCGAGGATGTCGGCTGTTTCAGCGGCTATCGTCTCGGCGATGTCGCGTGTGGCGATGCGGCCGGAGGCGCAGGCCGGCATGCCCGGGCAAGCGGCAATGCGCGTGCGCGGGTCGGTGGGGGCGATGACGAAGCCGAGGGTGGCGGCGGTGTGCTGGAGGGGGTGGTTGGCGGCGATTGGTTGACCGAGGAAGAGCAGGGCGCGACCGGGGGCGAGGCGGATTTCTGACGTGCCGAGGGCGAGGGCGTGTTGGGCGAGGCTGATGAGCTTGTCGGCCGGCATGCTGCCGTAGGGCAGGGCGATGCCGAGGGCGGTGGCGTGGCCGGCTAAGGGGAAAAGGCCGATAGGTTTGCGCGAGGCGCCCCCCTCTGTCCTGCCGGACATCTCCCCCTCTAGGGGGGAGATTGCGCCGTCACCGATGGTTTCGCCAATCTCCGGTGTTGTTAAGGAAAAGCCGGCGTCGAAGCTGCCAATCTCCCCCCCTGAGGGGGAGATGTCCGGCAGGACAGATCGGGGCGCCTCGCGCAAACTCGTCGAGCATAGCCAACCCGCCAGGGACACTAATTGCCTCTCCGATAAATCCCTTGCGTGAGCCTCGCGGCCTTTCTCTGCAACCATCCTTAGAGCTGCAACGGCAATATCGCGCGCCGCACCTTGATCGGCAAACGCCAGCGGCCTCGCATTCCTCCCGTCGCCCGCGACAGACACCCGCCACCGAACTCCCGCATCGGTGCGCGTTGCAGCAAGCCGCAGGTCGGCCGTGACCGCATCCATGGTGAGTTGCCCGCAGCCGTCCACAACGACCGACACCTTCGGTCCTAGGCGCTGTACGAGCCCAGCTTCTTCGATCGCAGCCCTGATACGTTCAGCCAGCGGCCGGGGGTCGGCAATCTCTTGCGGATCAATGCCTGCCAGCGGCCCGGTCTCGACCGGCACGCCGGTGCGAACCGCGATATCAAGCGCATCGACCTCCGCCGCCAGCAGCGCAGCACTTTGCGCCGTCAGGCCGCGTATCTGCAAACTGCCGCGCGCGGTGACTTCCATGATGCCATTGCCGTGCCGCAAAGCGGATTCGGCTAGTCCGATCAACGACTCTGGCGACATTCCCCCAGCAACCGGGTTGAGCCGCACCAGCAGGCCGTCGCCGGTTTGCATCGGTGCCGACAAAGCCGGACAGGCGCCGCGGCGCGAGAAGGCGCTCATGCCGCCACCCCAAGTGCTTCTGCCTCGGCGATCAGGGCTGCGAGATCGTCGTCGATGGAATTGCGCAAGGGATGCCAGAGACTACGCCGGCGCGCCGACAGGAAGCGTTCGGCAATGATTTTTGCCGCGGCGGGGTTCTCGCGCAGGATGAAGGCGCGGACCATGGGATCGCCTAGATAGGCATCATGAACCGCCTCGATCAGCGTTCCCGAAATGGCGTGCGTGGTTTCGGCGAAGCCGACCAGCCGGTCGACGGTTTCGGCGAATTCGGAGGCGCCGCGCGGGCCGTGGCGCATCTGGCCTGATATGAAGCGTGGATGGACGGCGCGGGCACGCACGACGCGCGCTACGGCCTCACTGATCGAGCGTGGCTTCGGCTTTTGCGGGTCCGTGGTGTCGAGCACGATGACGTCGGCATTCCTACCGAGCGCCGCAACTGCTGCGGAAAAGCCGCCGATGAAGGCGACATCGGCGGAGCCCTCGAGGATGTCGCGGCCGGGGTCGTCGCCGGTGTGGACGAGAAGATCGGCTTCGGCGATGCGGCCCTCGAAAACGCCGGGCGCGGAGATGCCTTCGCCCCCGGCGCCGCCATAGGCGTGCGATGTAGCGTCGAGATAGGCGCGGCCGATTTCGTCGCGCGCGCTCCAGTCGCCGGAGGACATGAGATCCTCGACGCCGGCGCCATAGGTGCCGGGCGAGGTGCCGAAAATGCGCGGGCTGATCTTGCCGTCGGCGCGGGGTTTGGCCGCGAGCGGGTTTTCCGAATCGTCCTCGTCGCGCGCGGCAACCGCGTTGGCTGCGGCATCGATCAGCGCGATTTGGGTCGGGAACATGTCGCGGAACAGGCCTGATATGCGCCATGTGACATCGACGCGTGGCCTTCCGAGCGTGGCCGGCGGCAGCACTTCGATGCCGGTGATGCGGCCGGTGGCCAAATCCCATTGCGGCCGGCAGCCCATCAGCGCCAGGCCTTGAGCGATCTCCTCGCCGCCGGTGCGCAGCGATGCCGAGCCCCAGAGATCGATGACCAGCGAGCGTGGCCAGTCGCCATGCGACTGCATGTAGCCGCGCACGACTTCCTCCGCCGCTGCCCTGCCCAAATCATAGGCGGTCGGCGTCGGCATGGTGCGCGGGTCCGAGGTGAACAAATTGCGGCCGGTGGGCAAGACGTCCGAGCGGCCGCGCGCAGGCGCGCCGGCCGGACCGGCCTTGACGTGGCCGCCATCGAGCGCGGCAAGCAGCGCCGCCTTCTCGGCTTCAGCGCTCTGGCGGCGCATGGCGTCGGGCTCATCCTCCGGAGCGCGGCCATAGATATGCAGCCCGTCCTTGATGGCGAAATCCTTGAGATCGCAAAGCCAGGCGTCGATGCGGCGCAGCGCCTCGTCCGGCGCGTCGGTCGTGGCGACGCCGGCTTCGGAGGCGAGACCGGTTTTTTGCGCGGTGTCGACGATCAGTTTCGCCAGTCGGTCACGGCGGCGACGGTCGAGCCCGTCGGCCTGGGCATATTCATCGACCAGCCGCTCGAGCTTGTGCTGGTTTTCGTTCAGCCCGGCGCCGGTCAGCGGTGGCGGCAAATGGCCAAGGGTGACGGCGGCAATGCGCCGCTTGGCCTGCGCCGCTTCGCCCGGGTTGGAGACGATGAAGGGATAGATGACGGGCAGGGGACCGGTGACGATCTCCGGAAAGCAGTTTTCCGACAGAGCAACGGTTTTGCCCGGCAGCCATTCAAGCGTGCCATGGGCGCCGACATGGACCAGCGCGTGGACGCCGAGCGACTTGCGCAGCCAGAGGCCGAAGGCGATCAGCGCATGGCGCGGGGGCAGCGTCGGGTCGTGGTAGTCGGCGCGGCGGTCGACGGAGCGGCCGCGGTCGGGGGCGAGGGCGATGGTGACGTTGCCGAAGGTGGCGGCGCGGAAGGGGAAGCTTCCGCGCAAACCTGTTTCGTCTTCCGCTTTGCCCCAAGCGGCTTCGACCGCAGTGATTGCCGCAGTCGGCAACTCCGTCGAGAAGGCAATGTAGTTATC